>JAUYEQ010000258.1 GCA_030691295.1 Bacteroidota bacterium | reverse complement strand
GTATTGCAGCCAATTCCGTTTGAAAAAACCGGAAGGCACTATGTTTGTAACACTTTAATTTCTTAATTTTAAGGTACATTAACAACATAAGCTGATATGTTTCCTCAAACCCAAAATACTGAATATATTTCAGGCTACATTAAAATCGACGAACATCTGAAAATTCTGGAAATTTCAGGTGAAATAAATAAAATTCTGCAAATTGATGAATTTGATCCGGATGAAAGTTTTCTTCATATCATTGAAGTTCTGAAGAAAAATACCCGTTCATTTTTTAAACAGGAAATTTTACCGGCTATAAAAGCCCGGCAAATCAGAAATTTTTCACACGACCGAAAAAAAACAATCCTAAACGTTACAGTAACTTCCCTCTCGCCTGGATTGACAATCATAAGTTTAGAAGAAATACATGCAGCAATAAGCATTGACTACCAATCGCTTCCTGAAAAATTACAGGATTTAATTATCCGGATAAATCCTGATATACAAGTAAGCTATATTTCGAAAAAATGCTATTCAAAACTGGGCATTAAAGCGGCCAATGTAAAAGGAAAATCAATTGAAGAAATCGGTTTATTTGGTGATCAAACTGCAAATGTTGTCCAACTGATCAATCAGGCATTCCAGCTTCAAAAAAAGATCAAAGAAAATATCAGTTTGAAAAAACCTGATGGAACAACCTGGTGGAACATGACTTTCATACCTGAAATTGACCCGGCTAACCATCAGCAATCAGTGCTGATCATTCTGAAAAATGTAAGCCGTTTAGTAAAAACCGAAGAAAAACTTCAGGATAGTGAGCAGCGTTTCCTGCTGGCCACCGAAGCTGCCGACCTGGGAATCTGGGACTACATAGTTGGCACCGGAAAAACATTTTATTCCAGAAGATGGAAATCAATGCTCGGATATTACCCTGACGAAATTCAGGACAACTACTCTGCCTGGCTTGATATGATCCATCCGTTGGACAGAGACAGAATGGTTCATTTTATGAATAATTTTATAAACAGTGATTCGCTTATTTATGAAGCCGAATTCAGAATGTTGCACAAAAAAGGGCATTATGTCTGGATTAAAAGCCGTGCTTCGGTAATACGCGACGAAAATGGCAAAGCCATCCGGTTGTTTGGAGTTCACCGAGACATTACAGAAGAAAAAAAATCAGACAGCGAATATAAAAAACTTCACCAGGCCATACTCCAGAGTCCAATTGCAGTTATAATTACCGATACCGATGGGTACATCGAATTCTTTAACCCTGCCTTTTGTAAAATTACGGGCTGGAGCGACCAGGAAATACTTGGTAAAAAACCCAATATCCTGAAGTCGGGATTTCAACCGCCTAGCTTTTACGAAAAACTATGGAAAACCGTCAGCGCCGGAAACGAATGGCAGGGGGAATTTAAAAACCGAAAAAAGACAGGCGAATATTACTGGGAACTAGCAAGCATTTCGCCCATCAGAAACAGCTTTGGCAACATTACGCATTATGTGAAAATTGCAGAAAACATTACCTATCTGAAGAAAATTGAACGGGACCTGAAAAAAGCAAAACAAGATGCCGAGATTGCCAATAACTACAAGAATCATTTCTTGTCTAATATGAGTCACGAAATCAGGACACCGATCAACACGATTATTGGATTCAGTGAATTGATGAAAAACGAAGAACTGCCTATACAAAAGCGAAATAAATATTCGGAAATTATTGAAGAAAACAGCCAGGCTTTGCTTCGGTTGATTGACGATATTATCGACGTTGCAAAAATTGAGGCCAACGAACTCAAAATCAAAAAGGAAGCTTGTTCATTGGGTGATTTGTTTGCTGAACTTGAAATGACTTACAACAATTATCTGAGGCGTAAACAAAAAAGAAACATGGAACTGATTTTTCAGCTTCCTGAAGAAGCGCATCACGATGTAATTTTTACCGATCCATACCGGTTAAAACAAATATTAAACAATTTATACCTGAATGCCTTAAAATACACGGAAACAGGAAACATTGAAATAGGCTACAACATACTTGCCGATAACAAACTGAGATTCTTTGTTTCCGATACCGGCGAAGGAATTCCGGCTGAACGGCTTAAAAACATTTTTAAACGTTTCAATTATTCTGAGGAAACAAGTCCATCCGAAGCAGGTTCAGGACTGGGTCTATCCATTTGCAAAGATCTTGCATTGTTGCTTGGTGGAAGTGTCAATGTAAAATCTGTTCCGGGCGAAGGAAGTGTCTTTTATTTGAACTTGCCCTACGATAAAATAAAAATCCCAATGGTAAGATCGGCAGTTAAATCCCAAACGCAGCGGAAATACAATTTCAGCAATTACACCATCATGATTGCAGAAGATACGCCTTACAACTATGAATACCTGAATAGCATTCTCGAAAAAACCGGTGCCAATGTTGTTTGGGCAAAAGACGGAATAGATGTTTTGAATATTTTCAACGCCACAAAAATTGATCTTATCCTGATGGACATTCAATTACCCGAAATAAGCGGCTACGAAGCAACTTCACAAATTAGGCTGAAGGACCTTACAGTTCCTATCATTGCTCAAACAGCCTATGCAATGGCCGACGACAAGCAGAAATGTCTTGATTCCGGATGCAACGATGTGCTTGTAAAACCCATCAGAATGGACGATATATTAACGACGGTTGCTAAATATCTGAATAAATAATCCTTTAAAATTTAGCGCAGATTCTGTTTATTAAAATTCGCTGATTAAATTTGAGGCTTATAAAAAAAAATGGAATATGCACCTCGACCGGTTTCCCTCCAGATTATTGGAAAATGCAGTGAACGAATTTGCCAAACTTCCGGGTATTGGCCGAAAATCGGCGCTGCGATTGGTTCTCCACATCCTTAAACAAGAAGTTCATGAAGTGGAGATATTCGCCAACAGCCTCGTACAGTTGCGTTCCGAAGTAAAACACTGCCGCGTTTGCCACAACATATCGGACACCGATGTTTGCAATATCTGCTCAAATCCATCGCGAAACAAATCGTTCATCTGTGTGGTTGAAAACATAAAAGACGTGATGGCGATCGAAAACACTCATCAGTTTAACGGATTGTACCATGTTTTAGGCGGTATTATCTCGCCAATGGATGGGATCGGACCTTCGGATCTTGAAGTTGATTCGCTGGTTGGCCGCGTGAATGAAGGTGGAATTGATGAAATTATCCTTGCACTTAGCACTACCATGGAAGGCGATACTACCAACTTCTTTATTTTCAAAAAGCTTAAAAACCTGGATGTAAAAATATCGACCCTCGCCCGTGGCGTTTCGATTGGCGACGAACTGGAATATACCGATGAAGTTACACTCGGACGTTCGATCGTAAACCGGATGAACTTTGAGGATTCCATTATTCAATAAGAAAAAGGAAAAAACCACATAGACACATAGAACGCATAGAAAATGAATTTAAAAAAACTAGGTGCCCTATGTGTCTATGTGGTTCTAAAATAAAATAGAAACCTGATGAAATTAACCGTGATCATTGTCAATTACAACGTTAAATATTTTCTGGAGCAGTGTCTTTATGCCGCTTATAAAGCTGCATCGAAGATAAGTTCCGAAATCATTGTGGTTGACAACGATTCGGTTGATGGTTCCTGCCAGATGGTAACTGAAAAATTTCCGGAGGTAACCCTGATCGCCAACAAAGAGAATGTGGGTTTCTCAAAAGCCAACAATCAGGCTATCCGAATTGCAAAGGGCGAATATATTTTACTTCTGAACCCTGATACGGTAGTCGAAGAAGACTGCTTCCTGAAAATCGTTCAATTTATGAACAAAACGCCTGATGCCGGTGGATTGGGCGTAAAAATGATTGATGGCAAAGGCCGGTTTCTGCCCGAATCGAAACGAGGGTTGCCAACTCCTGAAGTTGCTTTCTGGAAAATGTTCGGATTCTCAAGCCTTTTTCCCCATTCAAAACGTTTTGGCCGGTACCATCTGGGTTACCTCGACAACGATCAGATTCATGAAGTTGAAGTTTTGGCTGGCGCATTTATGCTGCTTCGCCGCGAAACACTCGATAAAGTTGGCTTGCTCGACGAGGACTATTTTATGTACGGCGAAGACATCGACCTTTCGTACCGTATCACGAAAGGTGGTTACAAAAACTATTATTTTCCCGAAACAACCATCATCCATTACAAAGGCGAAAGCACAAAAAAGGGCAGCATCAACTACGTAAAAGTGTTTTACAACGCGATGATCATCTTTGCAAAGAAACACTTTTCGAAAGGAAATGCACGCAAATATGCCATTTTGATCAATCTGGCCATTTACTTCAGAGCGATTTTAACACTGACCGGACAGTTCATAAAATCAGCTATTTTACCGGCAATCGATGCCCTGATGATTTACGTTGGGTTTGCCGTTTTATTGCCAAATTGGGAAGCTTATAAATACGAACGGGGTTACTATCCACCTGAATATTTGTACTTTGCTGTTCCTATCTATATCCTGATATGGATTTGCTGCATCTGGTTTAACGGTGGTTACCGGAAAAACATTCAGTTCGGGCGTATCTTTAAAGGTTTGCTTTGGGGAACGCTTTCCATCCTTATTTTTTATTCTCTGGTGGATGAAAGTATGCGCTATTCAAGGGCATTGCTTCTTTTAGGCTCCGGCTGGGCATTTCTGGCGTTGCCGTCATACCGTTATTTGCTGTATAAACTGCGTGTATCCGGACTGGAACTCGAACTCGACCATCAAAAACGCATTGCCGTGGTAGCTGCGCTGGAAGAATCAAAACGAATATCGGAACTGATTACTCAGTCGGGTTTAAATATTGACGTGGTTGGATTTGTTTCACCCGATAATTCGGTTCACCAGCAATTTTACCTGGGAAATATTCACCAGTTGCCCGAAATTATCCGTATCAATAAAATTGACGAACTGATTTTTTCTTCCGGAGACATTCCTTCACAGGAAATTATCAGGATTATGCTCGAATTAAGCGACCTGAACATCGACTATAAAATTGCTCCACCCGAAAGCCTTTCCATTATTGGCAGCAACTCCATTTCTACTGCGGGCGATTTATATGTGGTTCACATCAACTCAATCGCAAAGGAAAACAACAAACAAAACAAACGTGCTTTCGACCTCACAATGGCAACTTCCCTGCTTTTCCTTTCTCCGTTTATTGTTTGGTTTACTCATTCCAAAACAAGTTTCTTCCAAAGTATTTTAGAAGTTTTCGCCGGAAGAAAAAGTTGGGTTGGATACTGTGCCGGAAATAAAGATCATTTGCCGCCGATAAAAAAAGGCATCCTCTCCCCTGCTTCAATTTATCCTGAAAACATTCAGGAGAAAAAGAAGGATGAACTGAACATTGTTTACGCCAAAGATTACAAGCTGATGAACGATATGGAAATCGTGCTGAAAGCCTGGAGAAATATCGGAAAACCATGATCCGCCACAAACTTAAATTTGGGAAAGTTCGTTTCAGGGCTTTGGAACCCGACGACATTGACTTGTTGTACGATTGGGAAAACGATGCAAAAATCTGGGAAGTGAGCAACACTTATGAGCCATTCTCAAAATACATTCTGGCAAAATACATCAAGGATTCGCAGCGCGACATATACGAAAGCAAACAGGTACGTATGATTATTGAAACGCTGGAAGGAAAAGCTGTCGGCGCCATCGACCTGTTCGATTTTGATCCTTTTCATTTCAGGGCCGGAGTTGGTATTCTGATTCACGATGAAAAAGACCGTAAAATGGGTTATGCCAACGATGCGCTGCAACTGCTGTGTAGCTATGCCGCCAATTACCTCCGTTTACATCAATTGTTTGCCAACATTACTGCTGACAACCTGGCAAGTATTCAATTGTTCAAAAACAACGGATTTGAACTTTCCGGTACAAAAAAAGACTGGCGCCGCACTTTGGATGGCTGGAAAACGGAACTCTTTTTTCAGAAGATTTTATAACATGTGGAGGAAATAAATGCCATGTTTCCTCATTTACGATGGCACCTACTATTTCTGCAAAAAATATTTTCAACTTTATGACAGAACCATCGACCAAATGACACAAGCTGCCCGTTCAGGCAAACAAAATATTGTTGAAGGGAGCATGGCGTCAGGTACTTCAAAAGAAATGGAAATCAAACTCACCAACGTTGCCCGGGCTTCGCTCGAAGAACTTTTAGTCGATTACAAAGACTTTTTGCGAACCCGCAAACTTCAAATCTGGGACAAGAAGCACTTCTATTATCCCCATCTCACAAAACTACTTACGACTCCTAACGCTACTTACGAAACCTACCAGAAAGGTATTGAAAGCTCCGATCCAGAGGGTATCAGCCAATGTAATGATTGGCTTAATCAATATAACTTCCTACTTACTCGCCAAGCAGTTAAAAACTTTGGAAAAAGAATTTTTGCAGGAGGGTGGGCTGCGGGAACGAATGTCGCAGGCGAGAATTGATGTAAGGCGGAAACAAAAATAAAAACAACTTTGAAAATCATCAACTTGTATATAAACTCCCTTTTTATATTTCTCGTTTTCTAGTTAAATCCAGTAATCCATTAATAATCGTCAGCGGATGGGCAGGATTGCCGGGAATGTACAGATCAACCGGATATTTGTCCAAAAAACTGCGGTTAAGGGCTGAACTGCCGGCATGAATTCCACCGCTGATGGCATCGGTTCCGACTAAGACAATTATTTTGGGTTCGGGCACGGCATCGTAACAAATCTGTAAAGCTTCGGCCATGTTTTCGGTAATCGGTCCGGTAATAACAATTCCATCGGCATGGCGGGGCGATGCCACAAATTCAATTCCATAACGGCCCATGTCGAACTGCACATTGTTGGAAGCATTCAGTTCCCACTCGCAACTGCCATCGCCACCTGCACTCACCTGCCGAAGCTTTAATGAATTTCCAAAGACACGATGAATTTCGTTTCTGACCGTTTCAGGATTCACTTCAACCAGCCTGTCTTCGCCTTCTTTAACGATGAGTCGTTCGCGTTCGTTGGACGCTATTTTATAATCAGTGGTAAATCTTATTTTATTCGGGAATTGTTTGGCACATTCTCCGCAGAAAGTACATTTCCCCAGATCAATACTCACCGGATTGGCAGAAATGGCATCAACCGGACACAAACCAACCAGTTCAGTTTCATTTACCTTTTCGGTACTAATTACAGGACGGCCCCTGAAAATACCGGGAACTTTTGTGGTCGAAGTATTCCGAATGTATTGCTTGCCCTGATGATAGACTATCTTAATATTATCTAACATGTGTGTCGTATTTATGAATTATATCTAATGAAACTACATTTTAAAAGGTCTTTCATTTCCGTCCGAAAAGGGGTATTACCTTGAACAAAATTCTTGCACGGACGAGTTCATTTTTCACTTTTTCAACCGTTGGCTGAAGCCAACGGCAAAGGATATCGTTCTAATCATTCTCCCCTGTATATTCATTATCTGCTCCGAAGAAACAGTCGGTATCCCTAAACCAGAATCCCCATGGCTTTCCCCCATCGGGGGAACGGGAAGGGGGCTGTTTTTACAAATCGTGGCCTGAATACGACAAGTTAAAACTCTTGTTACAAATCGGGAAATCGGAAATTTCGTTGTTCCTGACAGCCAATGCCAAAGCCAGCCAATTGTGAAATGACGGATCTTTTATTTTATACAGAATCAGTTCTCCGGAATTATCGGTAATTGCACAATGGCAAATTTCGCCCCGCCAACCTTCAACCAGTGAAAGTGTAAAAGAATTGGGTTTCGGACTACCAACCACCGGTTCTTTTTCAATGTATTCCGGAACGTTTGCAATCATATCGCGGACGTATTGCATCGACTGCATCACTTCCTGTCTGCGTATTTGCACGCGCGAATAAACGTCTCCATGATGTTTGATGATCGGTTCGTGGGCAATTTCAGGATAAAGACTGTATGGATGCGATGAACGGATATCGCGGCTCAATCCACTCATTCGGGCAGCCATTCCAACCGTTCCGATCGACAAAACATCGTCGTACGAAACCACGCCAGTTCGTTCAAACCTGGAAAGGGCGCTGGGAAGCTGGAACAATTGTTTGTTCATTTCCACAAAATCGGGCTCATAGGCTTCCAAAACCTCCATGAGCCGTTTTGCCAATTCCGGAGTAAATGGAAACTGATTGCGTCCCGGCCTGATCAATCCTTTCGACAACCGGTTGCCGCCCCATTCCTGCATAAAATTAATAAGCGGCGTCCTCAAACGACCAAGGACAGAATTGCCCAACTGATAGGCAATGTCGGCACAAACCGCGCTCAAATCGCCGGTATGATTGGCCATCCGCTCCATCTCCAAAGCGAGCGTACGCGAAAATTCAATATCTCGTGATGGTTGAATTCCGCAAAGGCTTTCCCAAACATGCGAGAAAGTGGTGGTATGCCCAACAACTGTATCTCCGGCAATTGATTCGGCAAGAGTGGTGCGCTGAAGCAGATTTTTTCTTATCCAGAAATTGCCGCTCAATTCCACGGTGCTGATAGCCCAACTGGATTTCGAGATGCAGGATTTGTTCTCCGTTGCAGATAAACCTGAAGTGCCCTGGTTCAATGATTCCGGCATGGATCGGACCAACAGCCACTTCGTGCAATTCATCGCTGTCGATAGAATAAAACGGGTAATTGGCGATTGTTTTTGACTGATCAAACCTGTTTTTGGCATACCTGACTGGTTTTAGCCACGGATGATCTTTATAGCCAATGCCGAAGTTTTCATGAATTTCACGCTCAAATTTTTCGAAACTGAAATGTCGGGCAGTAAATGAATCAAGGGCATCCGATGAATTCACCAAAGAAGACGACACGTGAATATTGTGGGTATTGTCGTCAGCAATACAACAAATCAGTTTAATCTGATTCCCAACCGGATATCCGAAATAATTTACACAATGCCTTTCAGGAGAACTGATAATAAAGCCAGCATTCATTTCCAGAAACGTAGAATAGTTTACTTCAGGAATGTCGGCCACCGGAATGGTCTGATTGTTTAATATCGTTGTAAAGTTTTCCATTTTCTAATTTTGTAGCAACATGACGCTTTCCTTAATCAAATCAACAAATATTGCCGGAGGATTTAGCCCCAGCCAAACAGCGGCAAACAGCAATGCATATTGGGTAAGTGATTCCCACGGACTTATTTTGGGAACATGACTATCATCAAAACCTTCAACCGGAGTAAACAGGATCTTGAAAATATTTTTTGCGAATGCCCAGATAATGATTGTCAGGAGTAAAAGTACGAGCAACAACACAAAAATATACTGACCTTCAAACAACGCCCTGAAAATCAGGAATTCGCTCACAAATAATCCTGAAGGTGGCATGGCGGTTACGCTGATAAATGCAATCAGCAACACAATTGCACCGGTTGGGTTGTATTTAAAATAATTACCCACATAAGCAACACTTTTACTTTGAAAAACCCGGTACAACTGATTGAACTGGAAGAACAGGCTCGACTTAACCAACGCATGTAAAACAAGATGCAGGATAGCAGCATAATAGCCAATTCCTCCGGCAGCGACACCC
>JAUYEQ010000254.1 GCA_030691295.1 Bacteroidota bacterium | reverse complement strand
GTCAATTTAATTAATATTTTCTGTCATTTTAACGTATAATTAACAGCCTCCTGAAACTTGATTCATTGTTAAAGAATCATAACAACGATTTCGAAATGATGAAAAAATCAATTTTCCCGTACATTTGCAGCATTAAAAATTTAGAACTTTGAGAGCAATTAAAAAAATACTCCTTTTATTAACGCTATCTATTCTTACCATAAATCTTCAGGCAAAAGCGCCGGTTTTCCCGATTGGTCAGCCTGATAATAAACCAAGCCGAATTATCCGCACGTGTTGTTCGTTCGGAACCGAGATGCAGCTTTTGGCTATTCCAGGCTTTAAACTGACAGAAACTACCAGCATCGAGAAAATCGGGCCTCATCATTATCTTGGAAATGAAAGCGAAGGAAACGGGATCATTTATTCGCGGCGCGGAGGGTTTATTGACATGGGTCATCTGCGCGATCAGGCCGACTGGACAGCTTATCTTTATACGCGACTGCAAGAAAATAAATCGTCAGGAAAATTGGCCATGGTTTTAGGTCGTGAGGGGGGTGAAAAAAAACTGAATGTCAGCATTCCTTCCAACATGACCGACAATGACCTTATTAAACTTGCCGGAAAAATTGCCTACGATTTATCGGTATGGCACGAGATTGCAACCTGGTTCGGGGCTTCAGCTATTCCGTTTATTCCTGAAAGGTATTCAAGTTTTTCGGTTGAAGATGCCTATTCCAATTTGCTTGGGGTCAACATCGGAATTCAGGCTTTACACAGTGAATTGCCTTATGAAAAAGCAGTTACCCGGATTATTTCTGAAACATTGGAAAGTCTTGATGCTGTTTCGACCGAAGCCGAAACTTTCCTGGCGATGGAAGAAGTAAGGGGCATTTGGTGGACACGCGAAAAGAAATTGCCCAGTAGCCGGGTATTGCTGCAGCGCCAACTTCAGGTTTACGATTGTTTGCGACCCTGGTTGGTTCCGGGTTGGATCGAAACAAATCAGGTTCCTCTGGAACTTAATATCCCGCAATATACACTCAATGGGCAGGCGCTCAATAAATTTTATGATCTGGAATTCAAGCTGAATCATAAATTCCCTTTCCGTAAAATGTTTCCTGATCGAAAAGATAGAAATATTACTCAAAACGATTTCGATCGGTTACTGGAGCAAGTTGCGATCGAAGTAACGAAAAAAGACAGCCTGACCCGAAAGAATTAATCTTCGTCCATCCAGTCTTTCCCAGGATCCAATTTTTTGTTTCTCTGAATCCTTGCCTGAAGTTCGAAAGTGCGAATACGGTCCTTGTACAAATTGTGCGCGTTTATTTTGGCCACATCAAGCGAAGTATCAGTATTATCATCCCATCGGCGGCACAAATACAAGGCCTGGTATACCCGCCCAATTTTGTATTTTCCTGAAATGGCCAATCCCAAAGCATAATCTTCACCATAACTTACATTGGGTACACGGATCTTGCGCAACACCGGCGTATAGAAAGCCCTAGGAGCTCCCATACCATTGATTCGAAGCGCATTGTTCGGTCCATTGTCATCGGTCCATTCGCCGTGATCAATTACGCCCGGAGGAATCTCTTCCAGATTAAAATCAGTCATCCGGTAACTGCCAATCACCATCGCACAATTTTCTTCATA
>JAUYEQ010000253.1 GCA_030691295.1 Bacteroidota bacterium | reverse complement strand
TTTGAAGAAAAAAAGTTGTAGTACTCCAACTAAAAATAATTTTCCGGATTATTTTTATCCAAAAATCTGAAAATAAGACAATCACAGAATCAAATCCATTTTCGGATTTGATTCTGTGTTGAACTACCCGGGCATGCCCTACGCTTATTCAGACATAAATGCAAAGCTAAATAGACTGCATAAGCTATTCCTAACCTCGTTATATTTTGATTAGGATGGTTTGAAGTTTGGTCATTAAATTTATAGTGAGAATTTTCATTGATTATTAATGACTGAATATGGGTTATTTATGAGGCCCATTCGGCAAAAACATTCAACCGTCCAGCCTGGGCGAAACTATTAATTGACCTTCGAAAATAAAAAGGGCATTCAGACCTTATCCTGTTTACAAAATGGGACAAGTTCAGCCGGAATGCCGGAGATGCCTACCGGATGATAAGCATCTTGCGGCGACTTGGCGTAAAACCCCAGGCCGTAGAACAGCCATTGGTTCGATGTTCCCCGAAAAAATGACTTACGACGGATTTCAACATCGAACCACAAGAATCAACGAAGCACTCGTACTTATGCTACTCATAGACAGCAAAATACAGGGCACAAAAAATGGGACAAATCCATCATTTTCGGACTTGTCCCATCCAGTATCCCGGTTGGGATTCGAACCCAAGACCTACGGCTTAGAAGGCCGTTGCTCTATCCAGCTGAGCTACCGAGACATCCTTTAAAGCGGCTGCGAAGATACAAATTAAATCAGTTCGATTCTATTCTCTTTGCAGATAGTTTTCATTTCTTCCGGCCAAATGCTTGATTGTATCTCGCCAATGTGGGCTTTCCGCAGAAAATACATGCACAAACGCGATTGTCCGATGCCACCGCCAATCGAAAGTGGAAGTTCATCGTTCAGCAAACGCTGGTGCCAGTATAAATTTTTACGATCTTCTGTCCCTGAAATGGTCAATTGTTTCAAAAGTGCAGCTTTGTCAACACGGATTCCCATTGAAGACAATTCAAGTGAAGTTTCCATCACAGGATTCCAAACCAGGATGTCACCGTTTAATCCTTTGAAATTGCCGATGGTAGGTGTGGTCCAGTCGTCGTAATCGGGTGCACGTCCGTCGTGTTTCTCACCGCCAGGCATTACGCCGCCGATTCCGATAATGAATACTGCAACGTATTTTTTTGCTGCTTCATGTTCACGTTCTTTAGGCGTAAGTGTTGGATACTGCTCTTCTAATTCTTCGGCATGAATGAAGGTTATTTCTTCCGGAAGAATCGGTTTAATCTGCGGGAAATTTTCAGAAACAATAAATTCGGTGCGTAAAAAGGTGGAATAAATTTTCCGCACAATCTTTTTCAGAAATTCCAGATTTCTTTCTTCTGCTGAAACTACCCGCTCCCAGTCCCATTGATCAACGTACAGCGAATGAATATTTGTGAGTTCTTCATCAGGGCGAATGGCGTTCATATCGGTATATAGCCCATATCCGAGATCTATTTTCAGGTCAGCCAGCGTCATCCGTTTCCATTTTGCAAGCGATTGAACTACTTCGGCTTTTAAGTCGCCCAACTCTTTTACAGGGAAGGTTACCGGGCGTTCAATGCCATTCAAATCGTCGTTGATTCCGGTACCTTTCATCACGAACAAAGGCGCAGTAACGCGGCGCAAACGCAACTCTGATGCAAGATCCTGCTGAAAGCTGTCTTTCACAAGTTTAATGGCCTTTTCGGTCTGATTTACATCAAGCAAAGGCTGATAATTTTCGGGGATAAATAGTTTCATTGATATGTGTTTTAATTATTGTTGTTTAGTAGTAAATTATAAAATGATTTAAATTTCGGCACAAAAATAGCAACTGATTGATCATTTCGTTACTTTTTTGATCATTTTTATTAATATTTCGTCATTTTATTCGACTTTTTGTGTGAAAATCATAAAATGCCAATTTTCAGAGCGCACCCCCTGAAAGAGGAGCGTTGTCAGCAAAGAATTCCTATTTTTACCCAAAATTCAGCTTGAAAAACCTACCGAAAAATATACTTCAGCTATATCTCATCAAGGTTGCCAAATGGTTTAACCTGGTGATGCCGATTGTTGTGCTGTTTTATCAGGACAATGGCCTCAGCATGTCGCAAATATTTCTTCTGAAGTCAATTTATTCCATCGCAATGGTAGTTGCCGAATTGCCTTCAGGATACCTTGCCGATGTTTGGGGATGTCGCCGGACGCTGTTATTTGGTGCAGTGATGGGAACCATCGGCATCGTTATTTACAGTATTTCTTCTGATTTTGCCAGTTTCGCTGTTGCCGAAGTTATTCTGGGAGTGGGGTTTAGCTTCGTTTCAGGAGCCGATTCTGCCCTGATGTACGATTCACTCAAAGCTGAAAATCGCGAGAATGAATACATCAAATTTGAAGGGCGGATTACTTCAGCCGGTAACTTTGCCGAAGCGCTGGC
>JAUYEQ010000246.1 GCA_030691295.1 Bacteroidota bacterium | reverse complement strand
TGATATTGGTGTCAGTCAGTCGATAGCAACCATTGTGCGTTATTTGCTGATTGTTGTAGGTTTGATCATCATATTCCAGACCACCGGTATTGATTTGAGCGCATTGGGTTTATTGGTTGGAGCGCTCGGAGTTGGTATTGGATTTGGCTTACAAAATATCACCAACAATTTCATCAGTGGAATAATCATTTTGTTTGAAAGGCCTATAAAAGTCGGCGACCGGATTGAATTAGATGATCTTGCCGGAAATATCGTTGAAATATCGGCCAGGGCAACCACCATTATCACCAACGACAATATTGCTGTTATTGTTCCCAATTCCGATTTCATTAATTCGAGGGTTATTAACTGGAGTCACAATAATAAACAGGTTCGGTTGAATTTCCCTGTAGGGGTTTCTTACAACGAGGATCCCGAAAGAATCAGAACACTTCTGGAGGAAGTCGCTAAAGCCAATTCCGGTGTCCTTAGTTCGCCAAAACCAAACGTTCTATTTGAATCATACGTGACAGCAGCCTTAATTTTAACCTTTTGGTTTGGACTTCAGAATTCATTGACCGGCCAAAGATTTTGAAAAGTGAATTGTATTGTAAGATATTCAGAAAGTTCAAGGAACACAATGTGGAAATTCCTTTTCCACAGCGGGATATCCAATGGAAATCGGGATTCGAAAAAGTAGTGGATAAAATTGAAAATTAATTGTTAATTCATGGCTAGAGCTAAAAAATTTGGTGCGTTTGGTGGAGTGTTTACACCTTCGATTCTCACCTTCATCATTGCACGAGTCAGGCAACTTATGGCAGAAATACATGTACACCTGCTCAGCCCCGAAATGGCCATTAAAACAGAGGAGAGCCTACGTGTTTTTGTCGGGGAAGTGTTTGAGTAATTGAGACACGAATTATTTTGCTACTTTTGTGCCAGTATGACAATATGCCCAATGTGTTTAAACAAGGGTTCGTTTTCGCAAATGAACGGACCCGACAAGAGAATGTATCTTTGCTGCGACGTTTGCAAATTGGTATTTACCACGACTAGTTTTCTGCCTACGCGCAAAGAAGAAGAAAAACGGTACAAGCAACACAATAACGGTATCGAATTCCCCGGTTATGTGAAGTTTTTAAATCAGGCCATTGAGCCGGCTTTACCGTTATTGTCGAAAGAAATGAGAGGGCTGGATTATGGTTGCGGGCCGACACCAACCCTCAGCGTTCTGCTCGAACAACAGGAAATAAAATGCGAAAATTACGACCCGATATTTTTTCCTGAATTGCCCGAAGGATTGTTCGACTTTGTTTTTGCTACGGAATGTTTCGAGCATTTCTTTTTACCGGCCCGTGAAATGCAAAAAATAAAAAACCTTCTCAAACCAGGTGGAATTCTAATAGTAATGACCGAAAAATGGACCAAGCCTGAAGTATTTTCCCGTTGGACTTATGCAAAAGACCAGACCCATGTTACCTTTTATCATGCTGATACTTTCAGGTATATTTCTGCGAAATACAAATTCAATATACTTGAAAGCTGTAATCCAAGAGTAATAATGATGCAAAAGGAGGAGATTGAGGAACCTGTCAGTGAATTAATAACCCTATAGAAAAATAAACGAACCCGATTGGAAAATCAGGAAACCGTAAATAATAAACCGAAGTATGCGGCTTGTACTATATAAGGTAAACATGCGATAGTCGTAACCGACTGTACCCATTACCAGTGAAATGGTAGCCCAGGGCAGTGGGGTAAATGCAGCAATTATAATTAACAAACCACCAAATTTTTTAACAACTGGTAAGTATTTGGAAATGAATTTTTGATTGTGGATACGATTTCCAAAAACCTTTGCCAAATATCGTCCTCCCCAATAGGCAAGGTGTCCGGCTCCCATCGAAACCGCTGTAAAGAAAATAATGTTTATTACATAGCTTGTTGTATTGCCGGCTTTTAAAGCCCAAAGCATGAAAAGTTCAGGAGGAAAAAGTCCGAAAAACAACTCGGAGCCTACATATATGAGGTGAATCATCAAGCTATTGCCGTAGAATTTTTCAATCCAATACTCAGGATCGTGATCGAAAACAAAGTGTTTAAAAAGCAGTAAGCCCAAAATGATAAGTCCAAACGAAAGCAATGCCCGCAAAGCATATTTTATTACAAATCGTTTCCTTTCGCTTAAAAATTTCATAAATCTTCCAGTTTGGTTGAATAAACCCTGTAATCCGGAGTGAAAGGTGTTGGATTTAACAACACCACAATCATTCCGGAAAATGCACAGCAAAATTAACTATTTGAGGGATATTCAACCATTGTTCTGCCACAAAGGTTAAGGATTTTAGATTTGTTAAAAGATTATGGTTTTATCTTCCCAAACAATCCCATCAGTTTCTCCTGATAAATGGTTTTGATTTGTGCTTCATTTTCGCCTATTGGTTTTACCGGGATCAGATCAATTACTTCGGCAGGCTTCATTCCGGAGTGGTACATGGTATTCAATGCGGCGCTCATGGTTTCGAAAACGCTTTCGCGGCTTTCGGTTTCTGTCAGTCCCATTTGAGTTCCAAGCGCTTCCAGTTCGTTCCATTGAAACCAGAAATAGGTGGGCAACATGGCCGAAATCAAGGCATAGCCTTCCAGTTTTTCTTCGGCAGTTTCAAATGTGTGCCCCAGTAAATTAAGCATTTCCAAAATATACGATTTTTGTATTTCCGACATGCCGGATGCAAAACTTACCGGATTGTAACCGTGGTTGATTACCGAAGTTGCATTTGGGATCAATCGTACAATCTGATGGATGGGTAATATGGAAGCTATTTTTGCGATGGTAATTTTGGGCGCCAGTGAAATGAAAATCGTGTGATCCGCTACATCAGCCATGATTTTCCCCAGCGTTTCCATGATCACCGGCGGATGAAGTGCCAGAAAAACAATGTCTTTTCGTGCGGTTTCCTGGGCTGAATCCGATACCTGGATAAAAGGAAACTTAAGTTTCAATGCCTGAACAATTTCAGGATTGGAGTCGAAAACACTGATCGATTCAAAAATGGCTTTCTTATTTGCAAAGGCTTGCAGAAAAATTCTGGTAATTCTGCCACCACCGATAAAACCGAGTGATTTTGTTTTCATTGGTTATTGATTTTTAAAAGGTTAATAGATGATTTCAGCTTTTTGTATATCAAATTTACAACTTCTTCGGTTACGGATTTTTATTATTTATAATAATCAGCGTCAGTTGGCAAGATCATGGCAGATTGAAATTTCAAATCATTTTTAAGTTTTTCAAGTCTTCAATCCTGAAACTATTTTTTATTGGTGCCGTTGCCGATGGTTTATCTTCTTTTGTTTGTTTTCCTGAATTGCACCCGCATCCACCAAAGGACAGATTACTATCCATAGGCAATCCTTTTGCTTTCCATAGCATAAACCCGCCATCGAGACTGGCGACATTGGGGTAGCCTTGCAGGTTTAGCATATTGGCAACCTTTACACTCCGAACGCCGCCCGGACATGCAACAATAATATTCTGGTCTTTGGCGATATAAGGCAGGCGATCCATAATTACTGACATCGGGTGATTCAGCACGCGGTCGAGTGGCACACTTTCAAGTTGCACTTCGTTCAATTCACGCACATCAAGCATAACTGCATCGCCACGATTAATTGCTTCAAAAGCATCAGAAACACTGATGTGTTTTACGCCTTCAATATGAAAGTTCTGAATGATTGGTTGTTCTGTAGTCTTCATTGTAAAATCAAATTAAACAGATATCCGAGTAAAATTATAAAAACGGTTATAGTTCCGAAGAAAATTCCGATAAGTTTCCACTTCATTACTTTTTTGAGCAATGTGGCTTCGGGCAACGATAATCCTACGACGGCCATCATAAAAGCCAGTGCAGTACCAAGCGGAACGCCTTTCGCCACAAAAACCTGAATAACCGGAACGATTCCCGCGGCATTGCCATACATCGGAACCCCTGCAATTACGGCAAGTGGCACTGCATACCATTTATCTTTTGAAAGATATTCGGTAAAGAAATTTTCAGGAACATAACCGTGCATGGCTGCACCAATTCCAATCCCGATGATTACATACAACAAAACTTTCCGCACAATGTCCCAGCCCTCGCGGATGATAATTGGCAAACGGTCTATAAATGGCGTCCGATCAATTTCCCATTGTTCGGCTTCCTGTTCCGAATTGGCCTGAATTTCTCGTACCCAGTCGGACAGATACCGGTCTAGTTTGAACTTGCCAAGAACAAATCCACCAACAGTTCCAAGCAATATTCCGCTTATGGCATAAACAAGGGTCGCTTTTATACCGAATAAACCAAGGAACATGGCTACGGCAACCTCGTTGACCAAGGGCGATGTGATCAAAAAAGCAAAGGTTACCCCGAGCGGAATTCCACCTTTCACGAAGCCGATAAAAAGAGGAATCGACGAGCAGGAACAAAACGGTGTAATGGCTCCAAACAACGATGCAAAAAAATACTGAAGTCCGTACATTTTCTTCGTGGTTAAATAAATCCGTAGCCTGTCAACCGGAAAGTAAGCGTTCACCAAGCCCATCAAAGAACTGATGAGAAACAGCAGAATCAGGATTTTAATGGTATCGTAAATGAAAAAATTGATTGATGCTCCGAGGTGAGAATCAGCATTTAATCCGAACAGCTGGTAAGTTAAATAATCGACCAAAGGCTGAAGGAACCAATAAAGCAGGATTAGTG
The DNA here is from genome assembly GCA_030691295.1 of Bacteroidota bacterium. GTDB lineage: Bacteria > Bacteroidota > Bacteroidia > Bacteroidales > Prolixibacteraceae > Aquipluma. Next base: position 990 of record JAUYEQ010000246.1, on the reverse strand, counting down.
CCGGAAGTATTACAGCAACAGCGGCAATGAGTTTTATTTTTTTTCTTTTCTCCATATTTCACAATGCAATTGTTCGTAAAACAACGAACATGGAAATCAAATTTTTTTAAAAGAATACCCTGATAATGTAATAGATACCCACGATAATAAACAGTACGGCCACAACCCGCCTGAACCAGATTTCAAAGTTTCTCATCTTGTTGTAAACGCCTCCGATTGAACCAACCGAAAAGGCCAGTATCCAGGCAAAAATGATGACCGGAATTCCGGTAGCCAATGCAAAAACGATGGGGAGATATAAACCAGATACGCTTGCTACGGTCATTGGGACAAGCATCCCAAAATAGAGCACCCCGCTGTATGGACAGAAAGCCAGCGCGAAAATCATTCCCAGTAAAATGGCATCGAAGTAGCTCCATTTGGTTTTGGTTTCCATTCTGGAAGTCAGTCCACTCACGCCCGGAAACTTTATCTTGATTACATCGAGCATAAACAAGCCGATGACAATGAGCAGCGGACCCAATATTTTCTCTCCGTAAAGCTGAAAAAAGCCCGAAAACTTAAACTGATCGGCTCCGAAATAAATGATTAGGGCGATTGCAGTATATGAAATGGCGCGACCCAATGTATAAAGCAATCCATTGATAAAAACACGGTTGCGGTTTTCGATGTCCTTGCTGATAAAGCCTACCGCTGTGATGTTGGTCGCCAGCGGACAAGGACTGATGGCAGTCATTAATCCCAGCACCAATGCCGATAGCCACGGCATGGTGCTGTTTTCTAAGAGGTTGGTTAGAAATTCCATTAATACGATGACTAAAGCGCGTCAACTTTTTCCTTGATAATTGACTTGAATTTTTTGGGATTGGTACGCGCATACATAAAACCTTCGTTGGTCAGATTCACTTTTTTGTTACCTTTTACCACCAAAAGTGTCTGGCCCGAAACATCCAGTTTTTTTGCAATTGGCTTGGTCGCATCATCTTCAAG
>JAUYEQ010000244.1 GCA_030691295.1 Bacteroidota bacterium | reverse complement strand
TACATGAACCGTGATGTTATCGGAGATCTGGATGTGATCAAAAACTTCAAATACGAAACGCTCCGCAACTTCTATCACGATTGGTACCGCACCGATTTGCAGGCAATTGCAATTGTTGGCGACATAGATGTTGATGCAGTTGAGCAAAAAGTTAAAGCCCTGTTTTCAAAAATAAAAGCAGTTGAAAATCCGCTGAAACGTGAATTCTACGAGGTTCCGGAGCACAAAGAACCACTTTACGCCCTGGTAACCGACAAAGAAGCCAGCAACTATTCTGTTTCTCTTTACATCAAGCACAAGGCACCCGCGGCTTCAGAAAAAAATCTGGGCTACCTGAGAGAAAAGACCATTCAGTCACTTTTTGGAATGATGACCCGCGACCGGATAAATGAACTGCTGCAAAAAGGAGTTCCTCCATTTGTGACAGGAAGTATTGGTTACAGCGGACTGGTTGAAGGCTACGAGATGCTGGTCATTTCGGCATCAGCAAAACCCGATCAGGGCGATTTGGCTTTTAAATCAATTTATACCGAAGCACAGCGGATTTACCAGCATGGCTTTACTTCAACAGAACTCGAACGTGCAAAAACGAATCTGCTGACTTCCTACGAAAGCCGCTACAAACAGCGTGATAAAATAAACAACGATGAGTTTGCCAGTGATTTTAAATCTCATTATATAGAAGGAGAACCATTGACTTCCATCGATTTTGACTGGGAATTCGTACAAAATATTCTGCCTACAATTTCTGTGTCTGATTTGTCAAACAGGGCGAAAAAATGGATGACACCTGAAAACCGTGTAATCGTGGTAATGGGCCCAGACAAACCGGAAGCCAAACATCTTTCAAAGGACCAGGCTTTATCAATCATTTCTGAACTTGAAAACAGCAAGATTGAACCTTATACCGAAGAGGAAGTTTCAACCAACCTTGTCAGCAAGGAACTGAAAGGCTCGAAAATAGTAAGCACCAAAAAACTTCCTGAATTTGAAGCCGTTGAATGGACTTTGGGCAACGAAACGAAAGTAGTTTACCGCTGGGCCGACTACGAAAAAGACCAGGTTACCCTGATCGCACAAAGTAATGGCGGAAGTTCGAAAGTTAACGACGACAAAGTGGCTTCGGCAATGATGCTTAACCAGTTTATCGGAGCATTTGGTGTGGGTGATTACGATGCAACTGCCCTGAAAAAGGCATTGACCGGCAAAAAAGTCAGCCTGAATGTGGGTTTGTCTGACCTGAATGAAACCTTCAGCGGATCGGGCACACCAAAAGATTTCGAAACGATGATGCAATTGCTTTACCTGCAATTCGAAAATCCGCGTTTCGATAGTGAAGCTTATGAAGCGATGCTAGGCCGGTACAAAGCATTTGTTGCAAACATGGCAAACAATCCGCAGAAAATAATGAGCGACTCGCTGCAACTTATCATGACCAGCAAAAGTCCGCGGACCAAATTAATGACCCCGGAAATGTTCGATGAAATTTCGCTGGAACAAATGGAAACCATTTACAAAGACCGTTTTATTGATGCCGGTGATTTCACTTATTTCATTGTTGGTAATATTGATGAAGAAACTGCGCGGACAATGGCTGAGAAATACATCGGTTCGCTGACCAATTTACCACGCAAAGAAACATGGGTTGACCGCAACGTTGAAGGACCAAAAGGCAAAACAGTTCGCGAAATCGAAATTCCGCTGGAAGTAAAAAAAGCAACCGTTTCAATTAATTTTGATGCGGAAATGGAATATGCTCCTGAACAAAACCTTACCCTGAGTGTGTTTCGTGACATCCTAAACCTTCGCTACCTCGAAGAAATACGCGAAAAAGAAGGCGGAACTTATGGAGTCAGGGTATCAACAAGCTACAGTAAATTTCCGAAAGAGGAGAAAAGTTTAAGCATGACGTTCGACACCGATCCTGAAAAAGCACAGCACCTGAAATCAATTATTTACCGCGAAATCGACAAAATCGCTGCGGAAGGTCCCACAGCAGAAGATTTGGACAAAGCAGTGAAAAACCTTCAGAAAAACAGGGAACAATCGAAACTGCATAACAATTACTGGATGCAGGCATTGAACAGCTATTACACCTATTCAGTAAATCCGGCGGCCCCTGAAAACTTCGAGAAAATTCTTGAAAACATGACAACAACCAAAGTTCAGCAATTTGTAAAATCGTTTGTATCAAAAGCCGACGTGGTAGATATTATTTTTAAACCAAAGCCTGAATAAAAATTTCCGTTTATAAAATTTCAAAAGCCCTTTCTGCACAAAACAGAAGGGGCTTTCTGTTTGTTTGGTTTTTAACTATTTTTGTACAAAACATTTTAAGGCTTGAATTATGAAACAGCTTGTATTAAACATACCCGAAAGTGAATATCGTTTTTTCATAAAGGTGATTAAAAATTTTCCTTTCGTAGAGATTGATGAAAAGAAAAATAAACTTCTGGAACTGGAAGCAAAACTACCCCCTGCTAAGAGTAAAATATGGGGAAGCATTAGAGAGGGACTTAAAGAGGTTGAACTTATTGAACAGGGTAAGATAAAATCGAAATCTGCCAAAGAGTTTCTCAATGAGTTATAACCTAATTATCACACCTGCTTTTGAAAGAGATGCAAAACCACTTCTTAAAAAGTACAAATCGCTTAAAAATGATTTGGGTTGTTTGTTCGAGTCACTTGAAAACCTACCGGTACAAGGGAAACCACTTGGCAAAGACTGCTTTAACCCACATTGCAGCTATCCATCCAT
>JAUYEQ010000239.1 GCA_030691295.1 Bacteroidota bacterium | reverse complement strand
TGACCTTTGCATGAGTTTATTATTTATGAGATCAGGTTACTAAGGTAGTAGTTTGAATTTAAATATCCACTATTAATCAAACTTCAGCTTAAAAACCACCACTTCAGGTCTGTTGCCAATTCTGACAGGTGGCCCCCATGTTCCGTAGCCTGATGACACATAAAAATGGGTATCGGCTTTTTTCAGGTATCCCCAACTCAGCTCAAAAATTCCTTTTATCAGGTAATTAAACGGCCAAAGTTGTCCGTTATGGGTATGGCCCGAAAGGTGAAGATCAACTTTTGCATCAACGGCCTCCTGTAAATCGTAAGGTTGGTGGTTCAACACAATCACCGGATTTGACAAATCTAATCCAGATGTGAGTTCGGCAAGTGATTTTCGCGCGTTTGCACCTCTTCCAACTGAAATATCATTTCGACCAACTAACTGTATGCCATTGCGTAGAGTAATTGTTTCGTCGAGCAGCATTCGGATATTAATACTTTTGAGGTAAGGCAAAGTTTTATCAATTCCACCAATGTATTCGTGGTTTCCTGAAATGGCATAAACTCCATAAGGAGTGCTGATTTCCTGAATATGACGGCCAAGATTTTTTCGGAGTACCGGAGCAATTTCGCCATCGACCAAATCTCCGGCAAGCAATACCAAATCGGGTTTTTGCTCACGGATAATTTCAAGAAAACGCATTTCGCGCCGTTCGCCGATCAATGCACCCAAATGAATATCAGAAGCCAAAAGAATTTTAATCTCCGAAGCGCCGGAAACTTTCTTATGAATGGTCAATGGTATTTCCTTTACATTGATCCACAACGCATTGATGTGACCTGCAATTACGATAACTGAAACCAGAGAAACAACAATCAGCCCAAGCCGCAACTTCATGATTGCCGAAAACGTGGGCAGAAAATGAAAGAAAGAATTGGCAATCCGAACCAGATCGATTAATACTGCTGCAATTGCAAAATACAACATAAAAGCCAGCCAGAATGCACCAATCCGGTAAACCCATTCACTAAATGCGGAAGAAAATGTACGTTCCAAAACAGAACCCAATATAAACATCGGCACCAAAGTCCAGAAAACGATGATAAAAGTTCTTCTCAATGTCAGGTTCAGTGAAAAAACCTGAAGTCCGCGGACAAAAAGATAATAGTTTGATGATAGATAAATCAGTATAACAATGCTGAAGAAAATTAAAAAGGAGAAGCGCATAGATGATGATTAACGTAAGTCTTTATGGAATGTAATTTTGAGT
>JAUYEQ010000231.1 GCA_030691295.1 Bacteroidota bacterium | reverse complement strand
AATGAAGTAAATAATGTTTTCGTTATTGAGTTGTTGTTTTGAGATGTTGCCATATTTGTTATAAGTTTGGCGGGGTTTAACCCAGCCAAACTTTATTTGTTATGTTTTTGCCCTCCTTTCTTTATCGGGAAAGAGCGCAGTTAGTTTTTATAAGCTTTATTTAATTATGGAATTTCAGCAACTCCTTATTATTTCTTTAAACAGTGTATAACATCTGAAAGTTTTATCAGGCGTAATAAAGAAAACGCTTAATTTTCTGTGTTGGTGTTTTTTCAAACGGAATTGGCTGCAATACAATGCGTTGAATTTTCGAGAAATTATTCACTTCCTCGTTAACCTTGCTTTGTATTTCCTTCAGAATTTCTTCCGCTTTTTCGTTCAGAAATGTAACAGCTTCAGATTTCATGTCCTGATATTTCTTTTCGAGTTCTTCCATGTTCAGATGCACCATCGCTACCAGTCTTCCTTTTTGCTGAACAACCAGTGATTCGAGCACGTATTCCATGCGGTTGATTACCGACTCAATTTCTTCAGGATAGATGTTTTCGCCACTGGCACCAACAATCATGTTTTTGATACGCCCTTTGATGTACAGGTTGCCACTTTTGTCGAAATAACCCAGATCGCCGGTTTTTAGCCATCCGTCTTCGGTAAAAGTTTCTTTTGTTATTTCAGGTTCTTTGTAGTAGCCCTGCATTACGTTTTCACCTTTGGCCTGAATTTCTCCCCGCCCGGTTTTTTTGTCAGCATTGGCAATTCGCAATTGAACGCCTGGCATGGCTGGTCCGGTTGACAGAAACTTGGTTTTACCCACGCCTGCACCGGCCAGCAATGGCGACGATTCGGTCATTCCGTAGCCAATCGCAAGGGGAAAACCGCCCTCCATCAGGAAGCGTTCAACATTGTCGTCGAGTTTCGCACCTCCAACCCCAAAAAACTTCAGCTGGCCACCGAAGGTTTCATACAGCTTTTTACCTGCTACTTTGTGCAGTACTTTTCTAAAAGGTGGAACTTTGTATAAGGCTCGTGTAATGAATTTGCTGTTGATTTGGGGCAATATTTTGGTTTTGTATATCTTTTCAACAATCAATGGTACAATCAACATGATAGTTGGACGAACTTGTTTGAGTGCGGCAAGCAAAACCGATGCAACCGGTGGTTTTTGCAGATAATGAACCGACGCGCCATACTTAACAGGCAAAATAAGAACCAGCGTGTTTTCGAGGGTATGCGAAAGCGGAAGAATGGAAAGAAAACGGTCGGTCGGGAATATATTCTGAAGTAACCAGCATTGCTGGGCTGTCCACACTATATTTTTATGAGTCAGCATTACACCTTTCGACTTGCCCGTCGTACCTGATGTGTAAATAATGGAAGCCAGATCCTGTTCGTCAATTTTCTCGTAAGCGAAGTTTGTTGTATCCATCTCGCTGAAAACTGGTCGTGTTGTTTTCGATACAACTTCAAATTTTTCAATCTGAATGACTGTCATTCCCGGGACAGGTTCCAGTTTGGCGTTCAGAGATTCTGAAACATAAACTACAGATACCTCTGCATGGTCAAGAATGTTTTTTATTTCGTTTGGGTGAAAATCAGGCAGGATAGGAACAACAACTGCACCTGTAATGCTGGCGGCAAAAAATGCAATTCCCCATTGCGGCATGTTCAGGCTCAAAATACCAACTTTATCGCCTTTCTTAACTCCAATTGCCTGAAGTTGAAGCGCAGCCTTTTTTACATCAACCTCAAGTTGTGCATAGGTTCTGTTTTCTTCACCGACAAATACCAGTGACTGGTTTGATGCAAAGTCTTTGAAACTTGCTTGCAACATAGCAGGAATCGTCAAAAAGTCAAGCCTTCCCATAATTTGATGTTTTATTAAACGATTATTTTCCAATATAAAAGATAAACCGGTCAAAAGTATATAAAGTTCTATAACGGTTTAAATTATTAACAACAATTAAGCTTTAGATCAGTTTTTTTTGTTTAACGAATGATAAATAAAATTTTGAAAGTTGGCTTGAAATAGCCTTTAACCTAAATTGAGCGATTTGAATTAAAAAAGATAAAAGATAGCTTGCTTATTAAATTGATAATGAGTATTTTAGAAGTGATAAAACAAATAATTTACTCATCACCTTTTAGGTGCACAAGACTATCTTTTATGACTGCTA
>JAUYEQ010000209.1 GCA_030691295.1 Bacteroidota bacterium | reverse complement strand
ATTGAATATTGGTTATTGAGTATTGGATATTTTTCTTTTTTCTTTTTCTGATAAAATAAATTCGTCATCTATTTATGAACTTTCAGCCCTGCAATTGGTTTATTGAGCAAACGAAATCAAAATCCCACGAGGAATAAAGCAACTTCAAAATAGAAAATTGTGAAAGTTACCCGGACTGCCAATATTTATAAAAACATACAACAAACTATTTGCCGTACGCTGGAGGAAGCCGACGGAAGTGGCCGGTTTACAGAAGATACATGGGAAAAGGAGATTGGCTCAGGCCTCACCTGCGTAATGCAAAACGGATCAATTATCGAAAAAGCGGGCGTTAACTTTTCCTGTGTTCGGGGAAGTTTCAATGAGAACATGGCAAAATTGCTGGGCGAAAATGCCTCCACATTTGCTGCTACCGGCATCTCGTCAATTATTCACTCCGGAAACCCATTTGTGCCAACCATTCACATGAACGTGCGGTATTTTAATCTAGACAACGGTTCGTCATGGTTTGGCGGCGGAATTGATTTGACCCCGTCGTATATCAATCCCGATGAAGCACGCTGGTTTCATCAAACACTGAAAGAAATTTGTGACAAATACGATATCCGTTTTTATCCTGAATGGAAAACCTGGGCCGACGATTATTTTTACCTGCCCCATCGTCAGGAGACCCGCGGTATTGGCGGAATTTTCTTCGACAGAATTCAACCTGCCAACGATGATGATTTTGATAAAATGTTGAACCTGACTTCCGATCTGGCAAATATTTATCCGCAGATATACAGTCGGCTGATGAATGAAAACGGATCAAAAGCCTTTACCGAAGCTCAAAAAAGGTGGCAAAAAATTCGCCGTGGCCGTTACGTCGAATTCAACCTGATACACGATCGCGGCACTAAATTCGGGTTGGAATCTGAAGGAAACATTGAATCAATTTTGGTTAGTTTGCCTGCCGAAGTTGAATGGGTATATCAATATCAACCAGAACACGGAAGCCCTGAATCTCAAACACAGGAACTGCTAAAAAAGGGAATTGATTGGGTTTAGAAGAAGTTTTGAATACCTTTGCTTTCATTAATTGATCCTAAAACGATCGTTTTACTGATTACAAATAGATGGATATTCCTATTCGAATCCTGATTATAGAAGACTCTGAAACTGACAGGGAGTTGTTGTTGCATGAACTCAAACGTGGGGGCTATACTGTTGAATATTTATGTGTTGAAACTGCTGAAGCTATGAATGCTGCTCTTGATTTTCAAGAATGGGACATTATCATCAGCGATTACTCATTGCCTCATTTTGATGGACTTTCCGCCCTGAAGATTGTCAAAAAAAGAAATATCGACATTCCATTTAT
>JAUYEQ010000204.1 GCA_030691295.1 Bacteroidota bacterium | reverse complement strand
TGGTTAGTGTTGATAAAAACAGGACTGGAATAACGGCATTACGCTGTACTGAAAGCTTTTTGAAAACCTCATAAATTCCTAGAAGTACAGCCGACATCAACGCTAAAATCACCCACATAGAACAGTTTCAAGTTCAAAGTTTCAAGACTTCTTTTTCCTGACAACCAAAATGGCGCCGGCCAGTGCAACCAAGGCGCCCACGATGGAAAGTACCGAGAAATGTTCTCCATCAATCCAGGTGACCTGCATCCAGGTTAAAACTCCCATCAGGATAAAAGTGATGATCGGATTTAGTACGATGATGACGCTGACTTTTCCGGCTTCGAGGTATTTGAGGGCGAGCGATAAACAACCGTAGGAAATCAGCGTGTTGGCACCCAGAAAAACAAGCAAAGCCCAATAGCCAAAACTAAGATGGGCAAGACTGGCAAAGTTTACAAACGGAAGATAAATCAAAACCGGCAATCCGAAAATAAACACATTGAGCGTACCCACCGAATAACTGAGAACAAGTTTCTTTTGCAGAATGGCATAAATGGCCCATGCAACTGCGCCGGTAAGTGTAATCAGCATTCCTTTGGTGTATTGTCCTTCCTGCCCTGCCTGAACCGCGCCAACATGCTGCTGATAAAAGATCCAAAACCCAACAATCGTCAACAAAAATCCTGCAATTTGAATACGCGAAATCTTTTCCCTGAAGAAGAAAATGCCAAAAACAGCCAGCAAGACCGGACCTGCCTGAATAGCCACCTGTGCATTGCTCGGACTGGTGTATTGAATTCCCAACATAAAACCGATATAATTCCAGGCAAGCGCCAACGACGAAATTACAATCAGCCAACTGGGTTTATAGAGTATTTTCAGTTCTTTCGGATTGCTGACAGCCATCCATACAAACATTCCGGAAAACGCCAGCGAGAATCGGAACCAAACAATTGTTGGAGAATCAATTTCGTTGGAGGCAATTTTCAGCGCAATGGCCAAAACGCCCCACATCAGCACGGTAATTAATGTGTAAAGTATTCCCTTTGCCTGATTGCTCATTTGATTACCTCAACTGCGCGCCCATTTCGCGTTCGTAGGTTGAAACCAGTTTTTGCATGATCTTTTCAATCTGCTTGTCGTTCAGCGTTTTTTCATCGTCGCGCAGAATGTAGCTGATCGCATACGATTTTTTGCCTTCTGGAACGCCTTTGCCTTCGTAAACGTCAAACAAATCAACAGATTGAAGTAGTTTGCGTTCCGAACGGAAAGCCAGATCACGCAACTGATTAAACTGAACATTTTTATCGAGCAGCAAAGCCAAATCGCGGCGAACTTCAGGATACTTAGGCAATTCAGCAAATACAACCTTGTTATTTTTCAGTTCAACAAACAAGGTATCCATACTGAAATCGGCATAATAAACAGGGTTTTCAATACCATAAGGCTTCAATACTTTTCCTGAAATTGTTCCAAACTCAACCAACTTTTTACCGTTTACCGAATAGCTGATTCCTTCGCTGATCATCTCATTCGAAACACCTTCAGTTTTCAGATTTGCAACCTGAAAACCCATGCGTTTCAATACATTTTCAGTATAACTTTTCAATTGAAAGAAACTGGATTTTGCAGCAGATACCGCCCAGTTGGCATCTTCTTTCTCGCCCGAAACGAACAAAGCCAGATGTTCCTCTTCGCGGTAATTCATGATCGGATTTTCCTTCAGGCTGCTTCCCTTAAAAAAGTAGCAGTTTCCGAATTCGTACAAACGCAAATCAGGATTTTTGCGGTTGGCATTGTGCGCAATCGACTCCAAACCGCCGTAAAGCAATGTTTGGCGCATACTTCCCAAATCGTTGCTCAGCGGATTGAATATTTTTACGGTATTTTCAATCGGGAACACCGCGTTATTTTCGTAATAGGAAGTTTTGTTGAGCGAATTCGACCAGATTTCGTTAAAACCCTGCGCAGTCAACATTTCGGCAATCAGGTTGCGGATTTTGGTCGGATTTGGTTTAACCGAATATTGCAGCGAAGAATTTACCTGACTGGGCAATTCGATGTTGTTGTAACCATAAATGCGCAGAATTTCTTCAATCACATCACATTCGCGTTTAACGTCAACACGGTATGGCGGAACCAGCAATGAAAGTCCGGTTTCGGTTTCAGTTTCGATCCTGATTTCGAGTGCATCCAGAATACTTTTGATGCGCTCTTTTCCAAGATCAACGCCAATCAAGCGTTTAATTCCTGAATAAGTAACATCCACCTTAAAATCAGCCACCGGATTCGGATAAATGTCCACAATTTCCGAAGAAATTTCGCCGCCGGCCACTTCTTTAATCAGCAGCGCTGCACGTTTCAACGCGTAAATGGTTCCGTTCGGGTCGGTTCCGCGCTCAAAACGGAACGAAGCATCGGTACTCAAAGTATGGCGACGGGCGGTTTTACGAATGTAAACCGAATCGAAATAAGCGCTTTCAAGAAACACGCTCGTAGTTGTTTCTTTTACTCCTGAATGCAAACCACCAAAAACACCGGCGATACACATAGCAGAATTTGCATTGCAAATCATCAGATCATCGGGATGCATTTCTCGTTCGCTGCCATCGAGGGTCACGAATTTTGCACCCGCATCAAGCGTACGAACCACCACTTTGTTACCTTCAATTTCGGCTGCATCAAACGCGTGAAGCGGCTGCCCTGTTTCGAAAAGCACAAAATTGGTAACGTCAACAACATTGTTGATGGGTTTTAGCCCGATTAATTTCAGTTTATTTTTCAGCCATTCAGGAGATTCCTTTACCACAACATTTGAAATGGTTACTCCTGAATAACGGTGACAGGCATCGGCATTTTTAACCTCTACCGGAATTTCAAGCGAATGATTGTCAACTTTAAAAGCCTCCACCGACGGGCGATGATAGGAAATTTCGTGTTTTTGTGAAATGTAAGCTGCGAGGTCGCGGGCAATTCCGATGTGTGAAGCGCTGTCGATGCGGTTGGGCGTCAAATCAACTTCAAGCACAAAATCAGATTCGATATTGAAATATTTGCTGGCCGGAGTTCCGGGAACCGCTGACGGATCGAGAACCATAATTCCGTCGTGACTGCTACCCAAACCAATTTCGTCTTCGGCACAAATCATTCCTTCCGAAGCCTCACCGCGAATTTTCGATTTCTTGATTTTAAACTCATTATCGCCGTCGTACAGCGTAGTTCCAACGGTTGCCACCACCACTTTTTGCCCGGCAGCCACATTCGAAGCCCCGCAAACTATTGGCAAAATATCTCCGGAACCAACATTCACAGTCGTTATGCTCAAATGATCGGAATCAGGATGTTGCTCACAGGTAACAACTTCACCAATTACCAATCCTTTCAGGCCACCTTTTACGGTTTCAACTTCTTCCATGCTTCCAACTTCCAGTCCAATCTGGGTTAGGAATGCTGCAACCTCATTTGGCGTATAGTCAAGATTAATGTATTCTTTTAACCAGCGATAAGATATGTTCATATTTTTGTCTTTTACTTCTGAAATTCAACGATCGGCAAAAGTAAACAAAAATTGGGGCGGGGGAAGAAAATGAAGTGTAAAATAAAGACAAATTGAGGTAATGTTCCGATGCGCTTTCTCAATTCACAATTCCTGAAAAAAATCATGTTTAATCTCTTTTCACGACTTTTATCAGGTTTGAAACATCACATAATCTTTAATTTAGCAGCCTAATACAGATTACAAATATTTCAGGATTAAATGAAAATTATAAACTAAAATAATTCACACATGCAAAAAATCGTTTTATCAGTCATCGGTCTTGCTTTTTTCGCGACGGCCTGCAACACAAGCAAAGAACAAAAGAGAGACATGAGTAATCCATTCTTCAGCGAGTACAACACACCGTTCCAGGTGCCGCCATTCAATGAAATAAAACTGGAGCATTTTATGCCGGCCATTGACGCAGGAATTGAAGAACAGCTTGCTGAAATTAAAGCAATTACCGGCAACAAAGAAGAACCATCGTTTGAAAACACCATTCTTGCGTTCGACCAATCGGGCGAATTGCTTCGCAAAGCCGGAATATTCTCGACACTGAGATCGGCCAATACCAACGATGAAATGCAGGCGCTTGCCCGCGAAATAACCCCGAAAATGTCGGCACACCGTGACAATATCATGCTCAACAAAGATTTGTTTACCCGCGTGAAAGCCATCTACGAAAAACGCAATGAGCTGAATTTTGATGCTGATCAACTGCGGGTGGTCGAAAAATATTATCAGGATTTTGAAAGGAACGGCGCCAACCTGCCGGATGAGCAGCAAGCAGAACTTCGTAAGCTCAATGAAGAACTATCGATGTTAAGCCTCAATTTCGGCGAAAATATGCTGGCCGAAACCAATAAAAATTTTAAAATGGTGGTCGATAACGAAACGGATCTGAAGGGGCTTCCGGCTGATGTAATTGTTGCCGCTGCAGAACTGGCAAAAAAAGACAGCATGGATGGAAAATGGGTTTTCACCCTGCAAAAACCGAGCATGTTACCTTTCCTTCAGTATGCTGAAAACCGCGAATTACGCGAAAAACTATACAATGGATATACCAGCCGGGGCAATAATAACAATGCCAACGACAACAAAGAAATCATCGGCAAAATCATAACACGTCGCGACAAACGCGCAAAATTATTAGGTTTCGATAATTTTGCTGCCTATACCGTAGATGTAAACATGGCCAAAACGCCCGAAAACATTTACGATTTCCTGATGAAACTCTGGACACCGGCACTCGAACGTGCAAAGGTTGAACGCACCGATATGCAGGCCATGATTAACAAAGAAGGCGGAAATTTCAAACTCGCATCGTGGGACTGGTGGTTTTATGCCGAAAAAGTTCGCAAAGCCAAATACGATCTGGACGAAGCGCAGTTGAAACCTTATTTCAAACTCGAAAATGTGGTTGACGGAATGATATACGTAGCCAGTAAATTATATGGCGTACAGTTCATTAAACGTGATGACATACCGGTTTACCATGAGGAAGTCATTGCTTACGAAGTTCAGGAAGCTGATGGTAAACACATTGGCGTTTTCTATATGGATTACCATCCCCGCCCCGGAAAAAACAATGGCGCATGGTGTACCAATTACCGCGGACAATCATATGAAAACGGACAACGGATTACTCCCGTTGTTTCCATCGTATGTAATTTCACCCGCCCGGCAGGAGATGTCCCTGCTCTTTTAAGTTTCGAAGAGGTTAGTACTTTATTCCACGAAGCCGGACATGCATTTCACACTTTATTTGCTGACGGGCCATACCGCAGAACTTCAAGAGATGTAGCCCGCGATTTTGTGGAACTTCCTTCACAAATCATGGAACACTGGGCTTCTGAGCCTGAAGTTCTCCGCGTTTATGCCAAACATTACCAAACCGGCGAGGTAATTCCTGAAGCATTGATTACCAAGCTGACCAAGAGCGCACAGTTCAATCAGGGTTTCGAAACCGTTGAATATCTGGCTGCTGCGTTGCTTGATATGGACTTGCACACTCAACCGTTTAACGGCGACGTGGGAGCTTCCGAAAAAGCTTCGATGGACAAAATCGGCCTAATTGATGAAATTGTTCCACGCTACCGCAGCACCTATTTTTCGCATATTTTCTCCGGAGGATATTCAGCCGGATACTACGTTTACATCTGGGCTGCTGTACTTGATGCCGATGCTTTCGACGCGTTTAAACAAAGCGGCAACATTTTCAATCCTGAATACGCTACCAAATTCCGCACCTTATTAACCAAATGCGGAACCGACGACGGAATGGTTATTTACAAGAACTTCCGTGGACAGGAACCTTCTATTGAACCTTTGTTGAAAAATCGCGGATTAAAATAATATCTAAAAAAATTATAATGTTTAAATCAGGAATTTCAATTATCGCCATTGCGCTAATTTTTAGCGCTTGCAACACCTCAAAAGCACCACAGAAAGACATGAGTAATCCATTCTTCAGCGAGTACAAAACACCTCATCAGGTTCCACCTTTCAACGAAATAAAGATGGAACATTACCTGCCAGCCATTGAAGAGGGAATTTCGGAACAGGTAGCTGAAATTAAAGTGATCACCGACAACAAGGAAGAAGCTAATTTTGACAATACGATTCTGGCATTTGACTTGTCGGGAGATTTGCTGAAAAAAGCGTCTTACGTATTCTTCAATCAGAATTCGGCCAATACCAACGACGAAATGCAGGCTTTGGCGCGCGAAATCACCCCAAAGCTGACCACTCACAGCAACAACATCATGCTGAACAAAGAGTTGTTTGCAAAGGTGAAAGCTGTTTACGAAAAACGCAATGAGCTAAATCTGGATGCCGAACAATTGCGCGTAGTTGAAAAATACTTTCAGGATTTTGAACGCAACGGCGCCAATCTTTCAGACGAAAAACAGGCTGAACTGCGTAAACTGAACGATGAACTTTCGATGCTGGAACTGAAATTCGGCGAAAATACGCTGGCCGAAACAAATAAGAATTTCAAAATGGTAATCGATAACGAAGCCGACCTGAAAGGTTTGCCTGCCGATGTGATTGCCGCCGCTGCCGAACTTGCCAAGAATGACAGTCTGGAAGGAAAATGGATTTTTACTTTGCAAAAACCCAGTATGATCCCATTCCTGCAATATGCCGAAAACCGCGAATTGCGCTAAAAACTGTACACTGGCTACACCAACCGTGGCAATAACAACAACGAATTCGACAACAAACAGGTAATCGAAAAAATCGTAAAACTGCGCGACCAACGTGCCAAATTGCTTGGTTTTGCAAATCATGCAGCTTACACCGTTGATGTTAACATGGCAAAAACACCTGAAACAATCAACGAATTCCTGATGAAACTTTGGACGCCGGCACTCGAAAGAGCAAAAACAGAACGCGCCGATATGCAGGCCATGATTAATAAAGAAGGAGGAAAGTTTGAACTAAAAATGTGGGACTGGTGGTATTATGCCGAGAAAGTTCGCAAAGCAAAATACGATTTGGACGAGGCGCAGTTGAAACCCTATTTCAAACTCGAAAATGTGGTTGACGGAATGTTTTATGTAGCCACCAAGTTATACGGCATCCAATTTATAAAACGCACCGACATTCCGGTTTACAACGAAGAAGCCATTGCTTACGAAGTTCAGGAAGCCGACGGAAAACACATTGGCATTTTCTATATGGATTTCCACCCGCGCCCCGGAAAAAGCAACGGAGCATGGCAAACCGGATACCGCGACCAATCGTACATCAACGGACAAATGATTACACCGGTAGTTTCCATCGTTTGTAATTTCACCCGTCCATCGGGCGATATTCCAGCATTATTAAGTTTCGACGAAGTAACCACTTTGTTCCACGAAGCCGGACACGCTTTCCACGCGTTGTTCACCCACGGAACTTACCGCCGCACTGCCGGAGTGGTTGCCCGCGACTTTGTCGAACTTCCGTCGCAAATCATGGAAAACTGGGCCAAAGAGCCTGAAGTTCTCCGTGCTTATGCTAAACATTACCAAACCGGCGAAGTTATTCCTGAAGCGTTGATTGCCAAACTGACCAAGAGCGCACAGTTCAATCAGGGTTTCGAAACGGTAGAATACCTTGCTGCTTCTTTGCTCGACATGGACTGGCATACCAAAACCTTTGAAAGCAATGTGGAAGCATTCGAAAAAGCGTCGATGGACAACATTGGCCTGATCGACGAAATTGTACCACGTTACCGCAGTACCTATTTTTCGCACATTTTCTCCGGAGGCTATTCTGCCGGATACTATGTTTACATTTGGGCAGCAGTTTTGGATGCCGATGCTTTTGATGCGTTCAAACAAAGCGGCGACCTTTTCAATCCTGAATACGCTGCCAAATTCCGCACCCTGTTGAGCAAATGCGGATCAGACGAAGGAATGGCCATTTACAAAACCTTCCGTGGTCAGGAACCTTCGATTGAACCATTGCTGAAACGCCGGGGACTGAAATAGAAAAATTTGTTTTTCAACACAAAAAGACTCGTTTCGCGAATGCGGAGCGAGTCTTTTTTATTTCTGGAATTCATATAAATAATTTCAATAAAACGTTGTAACTTAGGGAACAAATAAATAAAGACTAAACACTCTCTATATATTTATTTACCTTAATTCTTCATTTATGGCAGATTTTACCATTGCATTCCAGTTGATGATCGCCCATGAAGGCGGATACGTCAACGACCCGGACGATCCGGGGGGCGAAACCTACAAAGGTGTTGCCCGCAAAATTCACAGTAAATGGAACGGCTGGACGACAGTTGATATGCTAAAACGTCAGACCAGTTTTCCGGCCAATCTCGACAAAGACCCAGATCTTCAGGAAGCTATTACCGATTTTTACCGGGTAACTTTCTGGGATAAAATGAAAGGCGATCAAATTACCGATCAGGCGGTCGCCAATTCGATTTTCGACTTTGGTGTAAATGCCGGGATGGGCACCAGTGCGTCTCTTGCTCAATTGGTAATCGGAACAAAAACCGATGGGGTTATCGGACCTAAATCCATCGCAGAACTCAATGCTTTTAATTCCGAACATTTTCTGGCTGCATTTACAGTTGCCAAAATTGCACGCTATGTCAGCATCGTAAAAAAGAGACCTACCAGCCGTAAATACTTCTATGGCTGGGTGCTGCGCGCCCTTGGCGAAAGTGCCTAAAGGCCCCACCTAAATCCTCCCCGAAAGGGAGGACTTAAAAAAACGGTAAATGAGATTACAATTTAATCATTTATAATATCCAATTATGAATATCCAATATCCAATATCCAACAACGCTAAAAAAAGCGTTTTTAGCTTTCCCCCTTCGGGGGAACGGGAAGGGGGCTTCTATGTCATTTATTAGCGACCTTTTTTCAGGAGGAGCCAATACGCTTGTCGATTCGGTAGGCAAAGTGCTCGACAATGTTATCACAACTAAAGAAGAAAAAATGCAGCTCGAAAATGAAATCCGCAAATCGGAAATGCAATTTCAGTTGGATTTAAAAAGGCTCTCGAACGAAGAGCAGCAAATGATGCTGGGCGATATCAGCAGCGCCAGGCAACGCGAAGTACAGGTTCAAACCAGCGAAAAAGCCTCATGGATGGCCAAGAACATACAACATGCAATTGCAGCTGGAACGACACTGATTACACTCTTGTTTTTTTATATCCTGATTTTTAAACCGGAAAGCATTACATCCGAGAGCAAGGATATCGTACTTTACATACTGGGCGTTTTAAGCGCCATACTCACACAGGTTTACAGTTACTACTTCGGATCATCAGCCGGAAGTGCAGCCAAATCAGTAACTATAGCTGGCATGAGAGATCATAAATAACAAGCATTCAACAGCCCGTTTCTGATTTTAGAGGCGGGCTCATTATTCCATTAAAGTCTGATAATAAAAACAGTCAGATTCCCGTCGGCATCAAGGTTTAATTTTTTACGGAGTCGGTAACGATGGTTCTCGACACCGCGAACCGAGATTCCCAAAAGCGGCGCAATCTCTTTCGAAGAAAGGTTCATCCGGAGAAATGCGCACAACCGCAAATCACCGGGGGTCAGATCGCGGTAATTACCCTTCAAAGTAGTCATAAACTGCTCGTGTGCCCGGTCAAAGTTGGTATCAAATACTTTCCAATCATCCTGACTGGACATATTTTCATCGATTTTTTGCACCAGTCTGTCGTAATATTTATCAGGATACCGCGATCCAAGCTCTTCCTTTTGAGTGTTCAGCATATCTTTTACATTCATCAGAAATTCGTTTTTCTTGATGATTGCCATCGTTGAACTGGCCAGTTCATTGCTTTTAAATGACAGTTCAGCCATCAGTTTTTCGTTCCGGAGTTTTTCAAGTTCACGCTCTTTCTCATCCCGCTCACGGTTTTCCTTCAATTGTATCCTCGCAATAATGCGGCTTCTGAAAAACATCAGGCCGAAAATTACCATCAGGAAATAGAAGAAAAAAGCCAATCGGGAAAGATACCACGCCGGTAAAATAACCAAATTGATGGAATACTCCTGGCTGGATTCGCCCCATAAATTGACAGCTTTCACTTTTAATTTATAGCGACCCTCCGGAATTCGTTTAAAGCTGAAAACCGGCTTTTCAAGTGGTTCCGACCATTGCTGGTCGAGCCCTTCAATAAACGATTGATATTTAATATCATCGCTGCCGTAATATGGAAATGAAAACCGCAGTTGCAGGTTATTCCGATTGTAGCGCATGGTAATTTCACGGATGTTTAGCGGCAAATCACTTATTTGTTCATTAGTGCCACTAATACTTATCCGCCGCAGCTCAGGTCGTTCCCCTGAAATATGTGAGGCCGGGCTGGTAGTATCGGTATTCAAAAATGCATAGCCATTTTCGAGGCAAAGAATTGCTTTACTTTTATCAATCGCGAAAATGTTTTCGTATCCGGTGATGACCTGATTATTAAATAGCCGGGTTGGATATTCTTTAATCTTTTTAACTTCTGAATTTTGAATACTGAACAAACCATAAGACTGATCGGTAATCAGCCAGTAATGGTTTTCGGGACCGCCAATGATACGGGTTGCCTTTTGGTAACTGCCCAGTTTTTCGTTCATCGTTGTATAATCAACGATCGAGTCATTCAGGTCGTCAAACGTATAGAGTTTTTTGCCAGTGGTAAAAACAATCCGGTTTTCGAGCTTAAACACATGAATATTGTTGTCTTTCCCGAAGACCTCACTGCCATAGTAGCGGTTGTAAACCAGAGAATCGCTGTTGTTAAATTTCAGCCTGAAAATGCCCCGGTACATGTGGCTGGCCCAGTAATTTCCTAAATGGTCCACTTCGAGATATCGAATCAGGTCGTTGAACTGATAAACTACCCGGTCTATTTCCCAATTCGAATTGTCTTTCTTGTAAAATATCAGGTTTGAATAAGTGCTTTGTACCACCGAATTGGGTTTCAGCGGATTTTCTGTGATAGAGAACCCTCCGGAAACAGCAGAAATTTGCTTCACCTGATCGCCCTGAATTTCAAATGTTCCTGTATTGTGATTAACAAACAACCGGTCGTCAATCACTTTACAGTCCCAAATCTGACCTTGTGTTCCGGGAACTAGCCGGAATGGTTCATCAGATGATAAGAATGGCCTGAAATACAAACCCTGGTTGGTTCCCAGATAAAGTTTATTACGGTAAATGGCTGCGGTATATACAGCTCCAAGTTCTTTTCGTTCAACAATGGAAAACGAAGGATCAGGCGAAAACGAAATAAAGTCGATCCCTTTGTCCAGCGCAACCCAAATGTTTTGGTTCACATCAGTCATAACACCCAACACGGTATTGTTTTGCAGCCCACTTTCCTTGTTGAAGCGATGAAGAAGTTTTCCATTCAGATCAAAAACTGAAATCCCGTCGAGAATTGTACCAATGATGATTTTGCCATCAACCGTTAAACAGCCCCGGTTGACAATGTTTTTTCGAAAATAATCTGTTTGATCAGGTTGCCATTGTGTAATTTTTTGCCCGTCGTAAAATAAAAGTCCCTCGGCTGTGCCGATAAGTATGTTTGATTCACTAAGCGATAAAACAAACCGTATTTCTGCGTGGCTTAAAAAGTCATTTGCCAGGTAAGGGGAAAGTTTTGTTCCGGTGATTTGGTAAATGCCCTTGTTCATAACATTAACAAGAATATGGCCGCCTCCATCCGATATTGAATTGACAAATCCCTCCGGCTGAATTACCTCAAATTTTCGAGAATCATAGATATAAACCTTTGAGAATGACTGAAAATAAACGTGTTCACCCAATGCAATAACATTCCAGAATTCCTCATTGGGCGTAAAATTTTCCTCCACTGCATCTTTCAGTGAATGATATTCGAGCCTACCCAGACTGTTACGTTCCCAGTACCCCAATTCGCGGTAACCGGCAGTAAAAATTCGGTTCTTTTTATCAATGGCAACAGCTCTGATAATTGCCCCTTCAGGAGTAGGATAAAGCGTCCAGGTAATCCCGTCGAATTCGAGTAGTCCAATGTTGTTGGCAAAATAAAGGTAACCATTAATATCCTGAACAACCGACCAGTTTTGGCTGGCTGCCTGGTATTCCTGCTTGGTGTAATTTTTTATATTAATCCCATCTGAAGCCCAGGCATGAAAACCAATGGTCAGATAAAAAATAAAAATAAATGCCATCAGGCAGTTTTTTTGAGGAGACTTGTTCATTGGTTGATTTGGATATAAATGAACTAAAAGTAGTAAAAAAAGAAAAAACGCTCCCAGAACATAGTTTTTTCTTTTTAGGAACATCATTTTCGAACCCAAAAGATAAATTTTTCGTTTAAGATAAATAATAAACTACAATTACATAAAAACCACCAATAGAGTAGTTTAACTTATAAACAAAACCCTATGGCGTAGTAATTGTGTAATGTTGCGCAACATCTTTCAACAGTGAAGGAACAGAGGTGTATTGTTTTGTTTTCTGTTCGTTTCGGCACAGTGTAGTTTTACTAAGCAAATTGATAATTAAAAACAATTAAGACTATGAAAAAACTATTTATCGTACTGAATCTACTGATGTCAGTTTCGATCCTTTTTGCACAAAATGAGCAAACCATAAAAGGAACGGTAACGGACGCAAAAAATGAAACTGTGCCTGGAGTAAGTGTTTCAATAAAAGGCACAATGCAAGGCACAATTACTGATATTGACGGGCTATATACTATTGCAGCCAATCCACAGGCTGTTCTTGTATTTAGTTTTGTCGGGTTTCAAACCCAGGAGATACCAGTAAATAACCAGACGACCATTAATGTTAAGTTAATGGAACAGTCGTTTGATGTTGAGGAAGTGGTTATTGTAGGTTATGGATCTCAAAAAGTGAAGGATCTCACATCTTCTATTTCTACTGTCAAATCTGATGAGCTTGTTAAAAGCCCCTCTGGTCAGGCCATGCAGGCTCTTCAGGGAAAAGTGGCAGGTATGCAGGTAGTTAGTAGCGGGGCTCCCGGCGATTCACCAACTATCAGGGTCCGTGGTATTGGTTCTTACCCCGGAAGTAATAACGAAGCGCCGTTGTACGTTGTTGACGGGATGTTTTTTGACAACATTGATTTTCTGAACACTTCTGATATCGCTTCAATCTCTGTGCTGAAGGATGCTTCTGCTGCTGCAATTTATGGGGTTAGGGCTGCAAATGGTGTAGTTCTAATTGAAACTAAATCAGGAACTTTTAACCAGAAAGCACAGATTGTTTACGATGGTTATTATGGAACCCAGGTTGCACAAAATGTATTAAAAATGGCCAATGCCGAACAATTTACCACAATGGCCATAGAATCGGGTTCAGTTCCGGATATCAATAATATAGGAAATGCCATGCAACGTTATGGAAGGAGTCGTATCAATCCGAATGTTCCGGATGTCAATACCGACTGGTATAAAGAAATCATAAAGTTGGCGCCCATTCAAAACCATAGTTTAGGGGTTTCAGGTGGGAGCAAAACTGCTTCATATTCAATTGGAACAAGTTATTTTGCACAGGAGGGTATATTAGACATGAAAAATGAATATGAGCGCTTCAATCTTCGTTCAAAAATTGATTTCAAGGCCAATGATTGGTTTACAATAGGTGGAAATATGATTTTTAGCAATGCGGACAAGTATGGACAAGCAGCTGATGCATGGAGCCAGGCTTATTGGGCGGTTCCGATTTTACCTGTTTATGATGATGCAAATACAGCTGCATGGCCGGTAAAATATGCAAGTGCGCAACACATTGGTTACCGTGGTGGACAAAATCCAATGCCAACCCTCGATTTTAACAATTCTCTTTTGAAGATCAGAAAAATGCTGGCCAACTTTTATATACAAGTTGACTTAATTCCTGAAAAATTAAACTTCAAAACTACTTACAATCATAGCCTTACAGCACTTAATGAGCGCAATGTAGGACTACCTTACTTTGTTAGCACTGGTCTGCAAAGAACTAATTCCAGCGTTACCAAAAGAACCGAAACTTATTCCAATCAAATATGGGATAACGTGTTGACTTATACCGATCGTTTTGGAGATCACAACCTGACTATCATGGGAGGTACTTCCTTCAGGGATGAAGCATTTGAAATGCTCACAGCCAGGGGATTGGATTTTCCGGTTGATAAGGAAGAATCCTGGTATATTGATCAATCTGACAGGGCAACAATTCCAATTGATGCGGTTCATGATGACGGACGCAGGCAATATGGAATGTCATATTTTGGAAGGTTATCATACAATTACAACGACAGATACTTGTTGTACGGAACAATGAGGGCTGACGGAAGCTCAAAATATCAGGAAAAATGGGGCTATTTTCCAACAATTGGCGCTGGCTGGGTACTTTCATCGGAAAACTTCATGAAAGATAGTCGTGTCGTTGACTATCTGAAGTTACGTGCAAGTTGGGGGCAGTTAGGAAACGATAAGATTCAGGCCAGCGATGGTGCCAGAACAACAAGTGTTATCACAACTGCAATTGACGATGTGCTTTTATCAGGTACTACCACCGCAAGTACATTCTCTTCGCTTGAGTGGGAACTTACTGAGGAAACAAACATAGGTATTACTGCAAGGGTGTCTAAAAGCAGATTAGCTGTTGATGCCGATTATTATATTCGTGACACAAAAAACGCCGCCATATACGTCAATATCCCTTCCATTGGAGGTTCTGTCCTCAAAAATGTGGGGGTAATCAGAAACTCAGGGTTTGAACTGGCGCTCAATTGGAATGATGAACTAACCAAAGGTATGACATACAGCATTGGGGCTAATATCTCGACACTTAAAAACGAAGTACGTGATCTTTACGGACAAACATATATTGACGGAGGATCTGCCGAATTTCGTCAGCGATCAATTATTGGCCAACCGCTGCTTGCCTTCTTCGGATATGAAGTTGAGGGAGTTTATCAAAACGCAGCTGAAATTCAGGCCGATCCGATTGCAGTTGCAAATTAAATTGGTTCCGGGAGATTTCAAATATAAAAACCAAAATGGCGACGATGTAATCAATGATGATGACCGCGTTATTTTAGGATCTTATTTCCCATCATTTATGTATGGGTTCAATTTGGGTCTAAATTACCAAAACATCGAGTTCTCAACTAATATAATGGGACAAACAGGAAATAAAATCCTAAACAGAAAACGAGGAGAAATTATCTGGACACCAGACCTTAACATGGATGCTGATCTTGCAGTTAACCGTTGGCACGGTGAAGGTACCTCAAATAAATACCCATCATCGGCCGGATTACGAAAAGGTTGGAACCAAAAAATGAGTGATTATTTAGTAGAGGATGGATCATTCTTCAGGATTCAAAATATACAGTTAGCCTATAATATCAAGGATAAGGAATTGTTAGGAGCACAA
This sequence comes from Bacteroidota bacterium, assembly GCA_030691295.1. Lineage (GTDB taxonomy): Bacteria > Bacteroidota > Bacteroidia > Bacteroidales > Prolixibacteraceae > Aquipluma. Next base: position 5,052 of record JAUYEQ010000204.1, on the reverse strand, counting down.
ATTCCCGCAACCAGAATTTCGTTTACCGCTGAACGACCATTGACTGTATTTAAATACAATGGATTCAATCCTGAAGTGTCAGATGGAATAGACCGACAGACCTACCCTGTGCCTGGTGTTTATACTATTGGGCTGAATATCAAATTTTAATTCTTAAATTACAATATTATGAAACTGATATATAACACTTTAAAGCTCACATTATTCGTTGCAACAATTATTATTGCCACATCTTGCCACGACCTACTGGATGAACCTGCAGAAAACAGAATATTTACTGAAGGTACTGATTACACCAATACCAATGATATGAAATTGCCTTTGATAGGCACTTATGCGGAATTTCAGAATTTTGCATGGGAAAACTTTCCGCTTTTAGCTGTAAGGGGCGATGATGTAAATGCGGGAGGCTTAGGCGATCAGCAAGATTATGCAGAAACAGACAAATTCAATTACAACAAAGACTATTGGATGTACAATTCGCTTTGGCAGAACATGTATAAGGATATTTTTACCGGACTTTCTGCCATTGATGAAATTGAATTATTCAAAGTACACGCCAGCAACCAATCAATCGCTGACCAGTATATTGCAGAGGTCAAAACCATACAGGCCTTTTCCCTCTTTCAATTATCTCGGGTATGGGGTGATGTCTTCCTTCCTACAAGTGCCGATCCATCAGAATTATTGGTAGCAGAACTGTCATCAAAAGATGAGGTTATGCAATATATCTCTGATTTAATGGATGAAGCTATTCCGCAATTACCTGATTTACACCCTAACAAGCGTACCGACATTCGTGGTGGGGTTACCAAATATACAGCATTGGCTATGAAAGCATTGGCAAATCTGGAATTGAAAAACTACCAGAAAGTTGCCGATGCAACATCACAAATCATCAGTTCAGGCAAATTTAAGCTTGAAGTGGATTATTATAACCTTTTCAAGATTCCCGGAAAGTTAAACGATGAAAATTTACTTGAATTGCAGTATTCTGACTTTGGACAAGGTTCGGGCGATGTTAAAGGTTATCTTTTCGCCTTCTTTGGACCTGAAAACTGGACACCAAAAGTTGCTGGTGCCGGAAGTGGATGGGGTTTTTATGAACCAAGCCTGAAATACATTAAATTTATGCTCGATAGGGGCGAAACAGTCCGCTTGGAAACGAGTGTGCTTTTCACAAACCGGGGCATTGCTAAAATTAAGGAAGATTCTAAATATTCAACATTACCTGCCTGGATTACAAACACCACAAGATCAGGAGACCGGATTAACGATTATAACCGTGCTTTATTCGCCAGTGGCAAACATTATTTGCCATCTGACCAATTAACTGCCGGTCGTACTGATTATGGAACAAATAAAAACTTTATCGTTATACGGTATGCCGAAATCTTGCTCATGCATGCAGAAGCTCTCACACAAGGTGCAACGGGTACAGGCATGACAGCTGTTCAGGCAGTCAATGCTGTAAGGACAAGAGCCGGTTTGCCTTCTCTTTCTGGAGTGAACAATCAGCAGGTTATGGATGAAAAGTATGCAGAACTGGCTATGGAATGGGGTACGCGTTACTACGATATGGTAAGACTCGCAAAGTATTCTGAACTCAGCTATGACGGAAGAACATTTACTGAAAGTAAAATCTTCCTTCCTTATCCTCAAAATCAAGTGGATTTACTGCCTGTTCTGGGCAAAAACCAATAATAATTGACCACTAATACTGAAATAAAATGAAAATTTATAAGACTATTTTAGCATATCTGTTTATCATCGTTTTTGCTGCGGCATGTAACGAAGGTATTGACCCGATTACGAAAGTTGATCCGGGAGCCGACGCAACAGCTCCAATTGTAACCATAAAATTTCCGGTTGAAGGAACAAAAATACAGGTTCCTGAAATTCTGGCTACAATCAATATCCAATTTGAAGCTACTGATGATATTGAACTTAAAACGGTATCTGTTTTGATGGATAATGTAGAAATCATGAATTTTTCCGGATTTAAGGATTATCGTCGCGCCCTGATTGACAGTTCATACAATAAAGTATCAACGGGGGCACACACCTTAACAATTAGAGCGACCGACCTTGAAGGTAAGGTTACAAATAAATCGGTCACCTTCGAAAAAATGCCTCCTTATACTCCTATTTATCCAGGGGAAATTTTCTATATGCCTTTTGATGGCGATTATGTTGAAAAAATTAGTTTAAAGACTGCCACCAAGGTTGGGAATCCAGGATTTGCAGGAGAAAGCCTGAAAGGATTGAATGCTTACAAAGGAGCCACCGATTCGTACCTGACATTTCCTGCAGCAGGATTGAAGAACACAGAATTCACCGCAGCTTTCTGGTATAAGGCAAATGCATCGCCCGACCGGGCCGGATTAATTTCAATCAGTCCAGCCGGTGAAGACCGGACCAAAGGATTACGTTTCTTCCGCGAAGGCAGTGCAACATCTCAGCGCTTTAAACTGAACGTAGGAACCGGTACCGGTGAAACCTGGAATGATGGAGGATTGGTGAATGTGGCAGCCAACGCCTGGGTTCATCTCGCGTTTACCGTATCACAAACTACCTGTGTGGTGTATGTGAATGGAGCCGCTGTAGCATCGGTTCCTTCCTCAACCATCGACTGGACCGGATGTGACAACATCTCGATTGCTTCAGGAGCGCCAAACTTTGCCTATTGGGATCATAAATCTGACAGAAGCTTCTTCGATGAGTTGAGAATCTTCAACAAAGAGCTTACCTCAACAGAAATACAGAATATTATACAATCGGATTCTCCTTATGTAGCAAAATACAATGGCGAAGTATTCTATATGCCTTTCGATGGGAACAACAAAGAGAAGATTACCAATAAGGATGCAACCATTGTAGGGTCACCCGGATTTGCTGATGGGAAAGTCGGAAAAGCTTATGCCGGAGCTGCGGGTTCCTATCTCACCTTCCCGACAACCGGATTAAAGAGTGCCAGTTTCAGCGCTGTGTTCTGGACTAAGATTAATGCTACTCCTGACCGTGGAGGTCTTTTAGTTATGGGGCCACCGGATCTTGTAAATCCCCTATTACAGAATAATCGCACTAAAGGGTTCCGGTTTTTCCGCGAAGGTTCTGCTACCGCTCAGATATTCAAACTAAACGTTGGTAACGGGACTGCAGATACTTGGTTCGACGGAGGTGTGGCAGCCACAGTTAATCCAGCCACAGCAGACTGGGTACATATGGCATTTACCATTTCGGGTACCGAATGTGCGGTATACATTAATGGCGAAGTAGCTAAACAGGGTGCGTATGCAGGTGTCGACTGGACGGGTTGCGATATTCTTTCGATCATGTCGGGAGCTCCCCGTTTTACCGAATGGAATCACTTGTCGGATCTGAGTTTGATGGATGAGTTGCGCATTTTCAACAAATCGCTCACACAGGCTGAAATACAAACGATATTAAATGCTGAAAAATAAATTCATTTAGGATTCCATGGAAGGCTGCCTGGATCGTATTTGGGCAGCCTTCTATTTTTTCAGATACAATTAGCCAATTTAAAATCAGACAAAATGAAATATTTAATCATAGTCAGTCTGGCTCTTTTTCTGGTGTCGGGGTGCTCTACATCAACGAAAAAGTCAAATGAAGAAAAAACCGGTAAATATCAGGGCTTGACCGACGATCAGCTTCTTGATACTCTGCAATACCAAACATTCCAATATTTTTGGGATGGAGCTGAACCTACCTCAGGATTGGCACGCGAACGCATTCACATGGACAATATTTATCCGCAAAACGATCAAAATGTGATTACCCTTGGAGGGTCTGGATTTGGAGTAATGGCTATTCTTGTTGGAATTGAGCGAGGTTTTATCACCCGCGAAGAGGGTTTTGCACGTTTCCAAAAGATTGTGGATTACCTTGGCAAAGCCGATCGTTTTCACGGAGCATGGCCGCATTGGCTCGATGGCCCAACCGGGAAAGTACAGCCATTCGGTAAAAAAGACAATGGTGGCGATTTGGTCGAAACTGCCTTTATGATTCAGGGCTTGCTCACTGTGTCCGAATATTTTAAAGGCGGCAACGACGCCGAGCAAAAACTGGTGGCCGATATCAATAAACTATGGACGGAAGTGGAATGGAACTGGTACACCCAGGGAGGCAAAGATGTCCTTTACTGGCACTGGTCGCCCGAGTATGGCTGGGAAATGAATTTTCCGGTCGGAGGTTACAACGAGTGTCTGATCATGTATGTGCTGGCGGCATCTTCGCCAACATATCCTGTTAAACCCAGTGTGTACGACAAAGGCTGGGCTCGCGGCGGTGCAATTGCAGATGATACCGTCTATTACGATTTACCAACTATCCTGAACCATTACGAGGGCAACAACGATCCGGTAGGCCCGCTATTTTGGGCGCATTATTCCTATTTGGGACTGAATCCGAAAGGACTTTCGGATAAATACGCCGATTACTGGAAATTGAATCAGAACCATGCAATGATCCATTACAAATATGCGCTCGACAATCCGAATAAATTTGAAGGTTACGGCGAAAAACAATGGGGTCTGACTTCAAGTTATTCGATGAAAGGCTATGCAGGTCACCATCCCGGCAACGAAGATTTGGGTGTTATTTCGCCCACAGCAGCCTTGTCGTCTTTCCCATATACACCTGCTGAATCAATGCAATTCCTGAAATATTTGTATCAGGAAGCTGATTCACTGATTGGTGTTTATGGTCCATATGACGCGTACAGCGTATCAAACAAATGGTATTTGCCCCGCTATCTGGCAATCGATCAGGGGCCAATTCCGGTGATGATCGAAAATCACAGAACCGGTTTACTCTGGAATTTATTCATGAAAAACGAGGATGTACAAAAAGGCCTGAAGGATTTGGGTTTTGTGCAGAAATAGGCCTGCCCGCTATTTAATGCTGTTTGTTATAGAATTTCGAAACCTAAAAAATTGAACCTCAAATGAAAACGCTGATTCCCATTTTTGTTGCAGGATTATTCCTGATGTTCGTTCCGGTAAACAGCAATGCACAGGGCAAAAGCCT
>JAUYEQ010000199.1 GCA_030691295.1 Bacteroidota bacterium | reverse complement strand
AGAAAGATCGTAAAATTACGGTGGAAGACGGACAGCCCATGTTTTTGTCGGACAACGTAGAAATGGCAATGACCGAAGCCCTTGTCAAATACGAATTAAAACTCGCCAACATTCAGCTTGACCTTTTCAGGGCAGGAAAGCCAACCTTCTATATCCCAAACAGGAAAGACTATGGTTGGGGTCGTTTTGCCTGTAAAGGAGTGGTGGTGCATACTTTGCCCGATGAACATTCCCGTATTTTTGCCCCGCCAAACGATCAATATTTTGCTGAAGTTTTAGATCGTCGGCTCGATGAGATTGAAGCAAATGAAAAATTATGAACTGGCAGAAATCCGGAAATATTAAGGAAATAACCGGCAGCAAGGATTTGCTGATTGTTTACGGAACCAATTCACTGGCTGAAAATCTGGATTTGCACGAAATTCTGACATCCGAAGAGCAAATCTACGCTGAAAGACTTAGAGGTCCGGGGCAAAAAAGTACCTGGCAATCGTGCAGGGCTGGTTTGCGCTTGGTTTTGGGTTCATTTCTATCCATTAATCCACAGATTATTGAATTCAAAAAAAATCGATTTGGAAAACTTCATATGGTTGACAGTAAGCTGTTTTTTAATGTCAGCCACTCGAATAATTCATTTTTGCTCGGATTTAATCATTCAGGTCGGATTGGAGTTGATATTGAAAAGTTAAGCGGAAGAGAAGATATCCCATCGCTGATTAAATATGCATTTTCGGATGCAGAATCCAACTACTGTAAATGTGGTAATTTGGCCGAAAGATTTACTGAAGTCTGGACATTAAAAGAGGCCTTTCTAAAAGCTGCGGGCGTTGGATTGGTCGAAGATCTAACCTCGGTTAGTGTAACAGGATCTGCCGAAAACAACCTAAGTCAGTTAAATTTGAATCAGGAATCATTTTTATGCCCCAATGGAGAAACCGGCAGTATTGTATTTAAGAACAAATTACCATTGAAATTCAGTTGGATTACGATATAAAACAATAATATAAAACACTAATTTAGACTGATCCTAAATAATTGTTTGGATGCTAACCTTCCTTTTTGAATAATTACCTTTGCAGCCGGCAATGAGGTCTGCCTTTAAGGAATCTGTGGTGGGTTTACAACATTCTCTACCTTTTCGAACGATGCCTTTTTGCTGATTCGTCAGGATGAATGGTTTCGTTTTGCCCTTTACGCATCACTCAGTTTCTTTCTGGGTCTGATGGCTGTTTATGCCGGACGTTTCATCATTAAATTTATCTAATTGAGTTCTCAATATATTTCAAATTAAAAATTAGACTATATGTTTACACATGAAGTGGAAGGCATGATCTGCGTTGCACAAGGCGCAAACCATGGCCCGGCTCCAATTCCTGAAGAAGGACGTTGGGTAAAAGCCAAAGAAGTAAAAGACATTTCGGGTTTAACCCACGGTGTGGGCTGGTGCGCTCCACAACAAGGTGCTTGTAAGCTTACCCTCAATGTCAAAGAAGGTATTATTAAGGAAGCTTTGGTTGAAACAATAGGTTGCACCGGCATGACACATTCAGCTGCAATGGCTTCTGAAATTCTTCCCGGAAAAACAATCCTCGAAGCGCTGAACACCGACCTGGTTTGCGATGCGATCAATGTTGCCATGCGCGAATTGTTCCTGCAAATTGTTTACGGTCGCACGCAAACAGCTTTTTCAGAAGGCGGATTACCTATCGGTGCTGGCCTGGAAGATTTGGGTAAAGGTCTTCGGGGCGTTACAGGAACTCTGTACGGAACTGTGGCCAAAGGTCCACGGTACCTCGAAATGGCTGAAGGTTACATCACTAAAATCGGTTTGAGCGAATCGAGCGAAATCATTGGTTACGAATTCGTAAGCCTGGGACGTATGATGGACATGATCAAAACCGGCATGGATGCCAACGAAGCCATCGTTAAAGCTTCAGGTAAATATGGCCGTATGGAAGATGCAGTGAAAGTAATTGACCCACGTAAAGAATAGGAGAAAACAGCTATGCCATTATTTGAAAGTTACGACCGAAGAATCAACAAGATCAATGAAGTGTTGAATTCTTACGGCATTTCTTCTATTGAAGAAGCCAAAAAAATATGCGACGACAAGGGCGTGGATGTTTACAAAATTGTAAAAGACATTCAGCCTATCGCGTTCGAAAATGCCATGTGGTCATACATCGTGGGTGGTGCAATCGCCATCAAACAAGGACAAACCAATGCTGCTGAAATTGCAGCAACTTTAGGAATTGGCTTACAGGCATTCTGTATTCCCGGTTCTGTTGCCGACGACCGCAAAGTAGGTATCGGTCACGGTAACCTTGCTGCCATGTTGTTGAAAGAAGAGACAAAATGTTTTGCTTTCTTAGCTGGCCACGAATCATTCGCTGCTGCTGAAGGTGCCATTGGTATTGCCAAATCGGCCAACCGTGTGCGCACTGAACCTTTGCGTGTTATCCTGAATGGTTTGGGTAAAGATGCCGCAAAAATCATCGCACGTATCAACGGTTTCACATACGTTGAAACTGATTTCGATTATTATACAAGTGAGTTGAAAGAAGTACAACGCATCGCTTATTCAAAAGGCGACAAAGCAAAAGTAAATTGCTACGGTGCCAACGATGTTCGCGAAGGTGTTGCCATTATGCACAGTGAAGGAGTTGATGTATCGATCACCGGTAACTCAACCAACCCAACACGTTTTCAACACCCGGTTGCAGGTACGTACAAAAAAGAATGTATCGAACAGGGAAAGAAATACTTCTCGGTAGCATCAGGTGGTGGTACAGGCCGTACTTTGCATCCTGACAATATGGGCGCTGGTCCTGCCTCTTACGGCATGACCGACACCATGGGACGTATGCACTCCGACGCACAGTTCGCCGGTTCATCTTCAGTTCCGGCTCACGTTGAAATGATGGGATTGATCGGAATGGGAAACAACCCGATGGTTGGCGCTTCGGTTGCTGTTGCTGTTGCTATTTCGCAGGCATAATTCTGAAAAAGAATATAAACACAAAGGCACAAAGCACGGAGGAATCCGGTGGCTTTGTTCCTTTTGTTTTTTTATTTGATCATTACTTCCAATTAGTTGTTGCTAAGTTGTAAATTTGAAGAAATATTTTCAACATGAGGAAATCAACAGAAGTCAAAAGTGGAAAAAGTCTGGTTTATCCGACCAATAAGCCATTGTCTGAACAAGAACTTATTGAGGAGATGAGAAAAGCTGAATCAGGACCTTTTCTCACAATTCAGGAAGGAATGAAAGATTTTGAACAATGGCTGCAAACGATATCGTATTGAATTAGAGCGCGTAGAAGTATTGCATATTTTCCATTCCAGTCAATGCATTCCTCGAAATATCTCTCCTGTAAAAAGAATAAAATTGCTTTGAAATTTAATCTTTATTTGCTTAGCCATTCGTCAATCTCTTTTTCTACCTGTTCATTGGTAAAATAATTTCCCTTTGCAATCTGTTCCTGCCCTTCTTTTATTTTAGCTTTTTGATCATCAGAAGTGTAATATGTCTCTTGTTCCACTTCATTACTCAAAAGTTGGTTCAGATAATTGAGC
>JAUYEQ010000275.1 GCA_030691295.1 Bacteroidota bacterium | reverse complement strand
TCAAAGCCTATATTACGTCGGTTTTAACTGATCTTTATGGCGATATTCCATATTCAGAAGCTTGGAAAGGGTCGGCTGCAGAACCGATTGTTTCACCGGTTTATGACACCCAGGAGTCAATTTATACCGATCTGGTTGCCAAACTGAAAGAAGCAAATGAACTCTTGTCTGTTAGCAACGAATCTGTTGCAGGTGATATTCTTTTCAACGGCGACATTGTAAAATGGAAAAAGTTTGCTAACTCCTTACGTCTGCGTTTATTACTGCGTATGTCGTCAAAGAAAAGTGTTGCTGCCGATATGCAGGCTATTATTTCAAGTCCGGCAACATACCCAATCTTTGTTTCCAATGCTGACAATGCTGCATTGAAATATCTGGGTTCAGCACCGAATAACCATCCAATCAACGAAAACCGCAAATCCCGCGATGACCACAGGGTTAGCAAAACATTGATTGACATGCTTTACAAAGAAGTTGACAGTCCTGATTACAGGGTATCAATTTATGCCAATCTGGCCGAAGGAACCAACGATTATGCCGGTATTCCTAACGGATTAAGATCTTCAGATGCCGCCAACTTTGATGGTAACGGACTTAAAAATACCTCCAAAATCGGATCTTTCTATACTCAGCCTTCAACGCCTGGTATGTTAATGAGTTATGCCGAACTTCAGTTTATTCTGGCTGAAGCTGCTCATAAAAACTACATTAGTGGCGGTGAAGAAAAGGCTGAAGAATATTACAACAATGGTATTAAAGCTTCTTACTATCAGAATGCAAGTGCCTTTACTGAAATACTGGAAGAGGAGTGGGGTCCAACTTTTTTAAGCTGGGAATGGAAAGAAGCCGAAATGTCTATCCTTGATTTTGCTCTGGCCGATTTTATGGAATACGGAGGATATGCCTACGATGCTGCCCATGCTATGGAACTGATAGGAACCCAGAAATGGGTGGCGCTTTTTGATCAGGGCTTACAGGCAAACTTCGAATGGAGAAGAATCGGGTACCCCGTATTGGTTGCTCCTGCTGATGCTGACAATCAACGGAAAATCCCGGTAAGGGCATTCTATCCTTCTGATGAATATTCGCGGAATAAAACGAATGTTGAGGCAGCAGTTGCCCGTCAGGGAAAAGATGATTTGAACACTAAAGTTTGGTGGAACAAATAGTTGGAAAATTAAAATGAAAAATTTGATAATTATGAGAAAATACTTCAAATATTTAGCTGTTGCTTTGGTCGGATCATTTTTCCTCCTGTCATCATGTATTGAAACTGATGACGTGATGACCAGCAATGTCAGTGTGGGTGGATTGGTTACCCCGGTATCCAAAAACATACCATACAAACTTAACGCAACACCCAGTTTCGATGTTTCTGTTTTGGTTCCTGTTGGCCCTGCAATTCAAAAGGTTGAGATGTATAAAACTTTTACCAACATTGATGGTAAAAATTCAAACACTGCACTTCTTGGAACCCTTGATGTCAACGGATCGAATGCTACTGCTGACTTTACCGGCAAAGTGACATTGAACTATGCCGCACTGATTAAAGACCTTACCGTTGCCGGAAAAGCTTTGCCTGCCAACGAAGGTCTTCTGAACATTGGTGAAGCATGGACAATTACATTTGTTTCAATAATGTCTGACGATCAGCGGATGGTAAACAATGCAGCCACCACCAGTATTGGCGTTGCCAACCAGTATGCAGGCGACTATCAATGTGTGGGAACATTTAGTCACCCAACAGCCGGTGTCCGTCCGATCAACGAAAAGAAATTCCTGAAACCATTAACAGCTTATTCATGTAACATTCCTGTTGGTGACTTGGGTGGCGCAGGATATTTTGTCGATATTGTTATTGATCCTGTGACGAATACCGTTACTTATGCAAATGGTGTACCTACTGGTATTATCGCAACTGCGGATAAACGTTCCTATTTTGAGCCGTCAACAGGCAAATTCTATTTGTATTACTATTATGTAGGAGTCAATGGCAATCGTATCATCGAAGAAGTTTATACTCCAATAAAATAATAGATCAATTTAATCAAACTGGGCCGTCTCAATTCAATTTGAGACGGCCTTTTTATTTTTATAACTACCACAAAACAACATCTTCTGAAAATACATTGCAACATTACCATATTATGATTTTATCCCAAATGTCCAGCTTTTTCAATACGAACAGGAGATATGCCCAGATAACTAAAAAAAGCAATTTCATTCCCGATTCCTTTCCTGTTGGCATTCCTATCGTCTTTTCTGTTCACATCCATACCGTTAGAGGAGCAACATCTGACAGCTCCGTGTCAATTATACATAAACACAAATCAGCCCATAGTATTATTGGCGTAAGAACGTGCGTCTAAAGTCATGAACATTAAACCCAATTTAACTTTCTTTTACATGACCTACCAACTCTTGAAATCTGTCGTTGCTAAAGCGATTAAAGATTTTATTGGGATGAGTAAATCGTTTAATTTAAAATAATTTTTCTATGAAAAGAATCGTGTTATTACTTGCATTTTTCGCCATAGGTTTGAATGTCCTTTGGGCTCAAACCAGGGAAATCAATGGCAAGGTGACCTCCACGGAAGATGGAGCTTCAATGCCGGGTGTATCGGTATCAGTGAAAGGAACCACATTGGGAACAATTACCGATATGGAAGGTACCTTCAGGTTAAAACTACCACAGGACGCCAGATCGCTGGTATTCTCCTTTGTTGGTATGATAACCAAAGAAGTCACGCTCGGAAATCAAAGTACTATCAATGTTCAGTTAGTTTCTGAAAATATAGCAGTTGATGAAGTGGTAGTTACAGCAATGGGGATATCAAGGGAAAAGAAAGCCCTGGGTTACGCAGTGCAAAATGTTGGTGGCGACGAATTGACTCAGGCAGCCAATACAAACATTGCAACCGCACTTCAGGGTAAAGTTTCCGGAGTTGAAGTTTCTTCTTCTTCTTCGGGTATGCCAGGTGCTTCAACAAAGATTACCATTCGTGGCGCCCGCTCGTTTACAGGCAACAATGCCCCACTTTATATTGTCGATGGAACACCTATTTCATCAACAGCAGATGTGGGTACCGGAAATTCGGTAACAGGTTCCGACTATGCCGACCGTGCATTGGATATTGACCCCAACGATATTGAGAGTATCAATATCCTGAAAGGTCAGGCAGCATCGGCTCTTTACGGTATGCGTGCATCGAACGGGGTAATCGTAATTACAACAAAGAGTGGAAAAAATGCTCAGAAAGGTAAACCTCAGATCACATTTAATTCAAATTTTGCCTTTGATGTAATTTCAGCCATGCCGGAATCGCAAACTGAGTTTGCACAGGGTTCGAATGGTGCATACAGTGCATTGGCCTCGACAAGCTGGGGTCCGAAAATTTCGGAACTTCCGAATGACTCAAAGGTTGGCGGTAACACAACCAATGCAAATACAACCAGAGATGGAATGCAACAGGGGAAATACTATGTTTTGCAACGTGCGAAAGCGGGACTTGATCCATGGGCTGTACCTGGAGTTTACAACAATGCGGAAGATTTTTTTGATACCGGTTTAACCCAGAGCAATTCAATAAATATTGCTCAGGCATTCGACAAAGGCAATTTTTCATTGTCATTGGGTAACACCAATTCAAGTGGGATCGTTCCTTCAACAGGTCTTGATCGTTACAACGCAAAAATGTCGGCTGAAGCACAATTAAACGAGAACTGGAAAACCGGTTTCTCAGGGAACTTCATTACTTCAACGCTAACCAAGCAGAGTTCTGCAAATAATGGTATTGTTGCCACCGTTTATCCTGCACCTCCAAGTTATGATCTGGCAGGCATACCTTCATTTATTAAAGGTGATCCTTATACTCAGAACACCTATCGCGGAACTGGCGGATTTGATGGCGCTTATTGGGCAATCGACAATAATAAATTTACAGAACGTTCGCAACGGTTTTTTGGGAATGTGTATGCTCAGTATTCAACAAATTTGAATACCGACAACCAGAAATTGATAATGAAGTACCAGTTGGGTAATGATTCATACTCCACCAATTACAGTGATGTTTGGGGTTATGGCCATTCAAACGGAAAAGGGGAAGTCGACCAGTACAATTATACCGTAAATGAATTGAACTCACTGTTTACTGCTGCCTACAACTGGAGAATCAACGAAGATCTTGTATTCGATGCAGTGTTGGGTAATGAGTGGGTTGAATATAGCAGAAAATATACTGAAGGTTATGGCAAAGATTTTAACTTTTCAGGTTGGAACCATCTTGACAATGCATCAGTATTTCAGGCTTCGGAATCATACCGCACAGAACGTACCGTAGGTCTGTTTGGAAACATGGCCCTGGCATACAAAAACATGCTGTATTTAAATGTTACCGGACGAAATGATGTTGTTTCGACCATGCCACGCGACAATCGTTCATTCTTCTATCCGTCGGTATCGCTGGGATGGATCTTTACCGAAATGGAAGCAATCAAAAATGATTTTCTGACATTTGGGAAGGTACGTGCTTCTTACGCCGAAGTTGGCCAGGCAGGTAATTATTACAACAGTTATTTCTCAACACCATTGTACGGAGGTGGATTTTCTTCAGGAACTCCAATTATTTATCCAATTGGTGGGGTTGTTGCTTATACTCCAAATTCAACAGTTTATGATCCTAATCTGAAACCACAGAATACAATTTCCTATGAAGTGGGTGCAGATCTGACATTCCTGAAAGGATTGGTTGACCTGAATTACACTTTTTCACGTCAAAATGTGAAAGATCAGATTTTCTCAGTTCCACTGGCCAGTTCAACAGGTTCTTCAAGTCTTGTTACAATTACAAAAGGTGTAGCCGAAGTACTGGCAGCTTACAATTCAGCACTGATTGCCGACATGTTCGGTAATACTCCATGGAGTGAGGCTGCCCTTCCTTCAAAAACCGGCGCTCCATTGTATATGAATCCAAAGATTGATACCCAGGAAGAAATTTATGCGGGTATCATGAAATATCTGGACGATGCAATAACAGATCTTCAGGGAACTGATGCACATGCATCCGGTTCACTGGGAACATACGACTTGTTATACAACGGAAATAAAGCAAAATGGCTAAAATTTGCCTATGGCCTGAAAGCCCGTTACACCATGCAGTTGCTAAAAAAGTCAACCAATACTCAAGCTACTCTTCAAAAAGTAATTGAATATACTGACAAATCGTTTCAATCGGTTGACGAACAAGCTGCATTCGCCATTTATGACGCATCAAATCTGAACCCTCTGTTTGATTTTCAATGGAGCCGCGACGGTTTGGCTGCAAGCGAAAGCATGTCGGAAAAGCTTATTGAACGCAACGACCCGCGTTTACGTCGTGTATTTGTAGGAGCCGATTGGGTTCAGGTTGAAGGAACCAGCGATGAAAATTTCTATATGGCTCCAAATGGTGAAAACGATCAGGTAAAATATTCTTACAATACTTCAGTCTTTGTATATTCACAAACTGCACCAACTTTAATGATGAGTTATCATGAAGTATTGTTTCTGAAAGCTGAAGCGCTTTGTCGTCTCAACAAATCTGCCGAAGCCATTGATATATTGAAAAATGCGGTTGTTGCAGCAATTGCAAATACAGAAATCAGCGTAACATCGGCTATGAACGCACCAGCAGTTGGCAATTATGGCGGACTTGAAGAAACAACGGATGCAATAACAAAGGCTGAAGCGTTGGCGTATTTTACGACTGAAGTTCTACCTCTGTTTACTGTAAATCCGCTGAAAGAAACCATGAATCAGAAATATATTGCATTCTTCGGAGCTTCAGGTGAATCAACACAATGTTACAATGATATCCGCCGCCTTAAAGCACTCGGAGAAAATTTAATAACATTGAATAATCCAAATCAGTTTCCGCTTCGTTGCCCATACGGAAATGATGATACAACTACAAATCCTGAAGTGAAGGCTGCTTTTGGTACTGGCCAATATGTTTATACCGAACCTGTATGGTGGGCTGGTGGCACCAGATAATAAAAATGCATTAACAATTTAATCATATTTCAGAAAGGCCGTCTCAATTTATTTTGGGACGGCCTTTTTTTTGTCAATTTCCGTAATCAGATCATTAATTCCAAAAAAATTTAAATTATTGAATGATAGAAGTAGATACAGGAAGTCTGACTTGACAAAATATTTCCTTCTCTTAACAATCTATTGAGAAAAAACATATAACAAAAATCATGTTTTGAGTTGCCGTTTTAACATTTATTTACATTAAAATACAAAATTTCAATTTGCCCTATCAGCAAATCGTTTTAATAATTATCTTAGTTCCGTGAAGCTGTTTAATTTAAAATAATTCTCTATGAAAAAAATCATGTTATTGCTAGCATTTTTTGCTGTTGGTTTGACCACCTTGATGGCGCAAACCAGGGAAATCACTGGCAAGGTGACCTCCGCCGATGATGGGGGAGCCATGCCGGGAGTATCAATTTCGGTGAAAGGAACCACGCTGGGGACCATCTCTGATACGGACGGGAACTTCAGGTTAAGGATTCCCACAGACGCCAAAACATTGGTGTTTTCTTTTGTCGGAATGTCACCGACAGAACTTGCCATCGGAACCCAGTTGATTTACAATGCCCAGTTAAAATCGCAGGACATTGCAGTTGACGAAGTGGTTGTAACTGCATTTGGGATGAGGCGCGACCGAAAAGCTCTTGGCTACGCTGTTCAGGATGTAAAATCTGAAGAATTAACCAGAACCGGAAGCTCTTCAGTTGCAACGGCTCTTCAGGGAAAACTTTCAGGCGTTGAAATTAAACCTTCAAGCGGTATGCCAGGTGCTTCAACACAGATCACAATCCGCGGTGCAAGATCATTTTCCGGGAACAATACACCTCTTTATGTTATTGATGGGATGCCGGTTGCCTCAACTGCTGACTACAGCACTGGAAACAGTGTTACAGGAACAGATATTGCCAACCGCGCTGTGGATATTGATCCAAATGACATCGAAAGCATCAACATACTAAAAGGACAAGCTGCGGCTGCACTTTATGGTATTCGTGCATCGAATGGTGTTGTGGTCATTACAACAAAAAGTGGGAAAGGTTCAAAGGGTAATAAACCTGTCATTTCAGTTTCCACATTTGGTAGCTCTGATGTTATTTCTCGTAAACCTGAAATGCAATCGACCTGGGCTCAGGGAAGTCCAACAGCAACAGGTTATTCTTTTAACCCGAACGCTTCGACCAACTGGGGTCCAAAAATTGTTGATATTCCAAACGACCCAACATACGGTGGAAACGTTGCAAATGCCAATAATGGTAATGATGCAACAAAATACCCCGGCAAATACTATGTACCACAAAGGTTTAATGGTGGCCTTGACCCTTGGGTAACTCCACAGGTTTATGACAATGTCAGTGATTTTTTCGAATCAGGGTTTACCTTAAATTCTTCTGTTAATGTAAGTCAGGCTACAGACAAAACTTCTTATTCAGTAGGCTTCGGAAATACTACACAAACTGGTATTGTTCCTGAAACATCAATGGATCGTTACACCGCAAAAGCACAGGCTGAAACTCAACTGAGCAAAACCTGGAAGACTGGATTTTCAACCAATTATTCTCAGAATTACATCAAAAAAGCTCCGGGAGCCAATGATGGTTTGGTTGCAACGGTTTTTGCAGCGCCACGGAATTATGACCTCGCAGGTCTCCCATATGCATCGCCAACCAACCCATACTCTCAGATTTTGTATCGTGCTACCAATTTTAATAATCCATATTGGGGAGTTGCCAACAATCTCTTTGATGAAAAAACAAACCGCTTTTTTGGTAATGCATTTGTTGAATTTGCTCCAATAATCAGTGCCGATGGCAATAAAAAATTAAATTTTCGTTACCAAATTGGGGCTGATTCTTATTCAAGTAACTACCAAGATATTCATGAATATGGAAGTAAAAACACTTTAGGATCAATCAACAACTATGGAATAACTGCAGCCATTTACAATTCCTTGTTAACTGCTAATTATGACATGAACATTGGTGAAGACTTCAAGTTTAATGCGATGATCGGAAATGAAGTCAATCATGAGTTCAACAAAACTTATAGCGAATCAGGTTCAAACTTCAACTTTGGAGGTTGGAAACACATCCAAAATGCCACTATCAAGGATGCTAATGAGTCAAAATCAGAAGCCAGAACTGTCGGGTTCTTTGGTAGTATGTCTCTTTCATACAAAGATATTTTATATCTGAATGCCACAAGCAGGCAGGATATCGTTTCAACAATGCCCCGGGACAACCGATCGTTCTTTTATCCATCAGTATCTTTAGGTTTTGTTTTTACAGAATTAGAAGCACTTAAAGAAAATAAAATTCTATCGTTCGGAAAGTTAAGAGCCTCATACGCTCAGGTTGGACAGGCCGGAAGGTATTACAACAATTTCTATGTGACTCCCGCTTATAGTGGAGGTTTCTG
>JAUYEQ010000181.1 GCA_030691295.1 Bacteroidota bacterium | reverse complement strand
TGCACTAGCCATACAAGGATTTGTAATCCATCCAACAACAATAGTTGTTGGAAAATAAGACCACTTTGCCATTGTTGGCAAAGTGGTCTTATTTTCAGGTTACTCCATCATACATTTAAACAGCGATAATTTACCGACTGAAGCCACTGTTGATAATTTTGTTAATAAATAATCAGTGTTAAGTAATAATTTATTGGTTGGAATGTCGGAACTTGTATATGTAAAGTTCAACTAACACTTTTATTCATTAAAAATCAATTATTTATGGCACAAACTTCAGAAACAGGTCACGCAAAAAATGTGGCCAATTTTGCGCAACTGGTAGCAATCTGCACATCGTATGGCGCGATTTATCAACCAAGTAATCCCGCTATTCAACTTCAGGGTTTGGGTGGCGTCTCGGCTCAGGCGAAAGAATGTTTGACCTCCGTCAACAGCGCTCAGGCCATTTTGTCAAATGCACTTTCAACCCGGGAGGTGCTATTTAGTCCCTTTAGCAAACTGGTAACCCGCATCGGGAATGCTGTGAAAGCATCGGGAGTTTCCAAACAAACGAAAGATCAGGTAGCGGCAATTATCCGCAAGTTGCAGGGGCGCCGTGCCACCCCAAAAATGACGGACGAAGAAAAGCAGGCTGCAATGGCCGCCGGACAGGAAATCGTTGAAGTTTCATCGTCACAAATGAGCATCGACAACCAGTTGGAAAACTTTGACAAACTCATCAAATTGTTGGCTTCCATCCCCGAATATGCACCCAACGAAAGCGAATTAACATTTGATGGTATTCGGCGCAACCAGCCCCCAATACAAGCAGGTAGGTCCCCTGAAATTTACCAGATACAAGTAACAAAGTATTTAAGGCTCCCTGTTTTATAAAACGACCTCCGCAAAAACAAATTGAAGCGTTGGTAAAGTTGTAACAACCATAGAGTAATTTATAATAATGACCTCTTGGCCCGCAATAGAATAGTTTTTTTAGCTCAAATCAAATTGGTAGGCAGGCACTACATTGATTTTATACCCGTCGATGAGAATTTTATCTGTTTGATCAATGGTTAGGATAATGCCTTCGCTAAGATTAAAAAATTTGAGCGCAGCTAAAAGACCATTAATTTCTCGTTCCTGATTATCACCGTTCATTTCATAACAAACCTGAATGGCAAAATAATCATCGTCAAGTTTATAAATGAAATCGCACTCGGTGTTGCCATCCGAAAAGTACCATATATTTTTGGTTTTCCTCCTGATGCTCCAATAAACAGCATTTTCAAATTTCCTACCCATATCTTTCGATGCAGAGATGGAGGCCACATTAACCAATCCATTATCAACCACATAAATCTTTTTCTCCGATAACATTTGGCCTTTAACTGAATATGAAAACCGGGGAATCAGATTTATAAGATAGCTTGATTCAAAGTATGACAGATATTCCAATACCGTTGAGGGGGATTTAACGCCAATGATTCTTGTTAATTTGCTGGGGCTGACAAGTTTTGCCGTATTTGACATTATATAGATACAAAGGTTTTTCAACCCGGAGATGTCACGTATCGCATGTCGGGACGCAATATCACGGTAGATAATATCCTCTATCAGGAAACTAAGCAACTCACTATTGTTGGTTTTCAGAAATTCAGGGAAACCCCCTTTATCCAGAAATGAAACAAGACTCTCCTTGTTATACTGAAGGGCATGAAAAGAACAAAACTCCTTGTAGTTGAATGGGAACAACTCTCTGGAGATGTGTCTTCCTGTTAAATTGGTTCCCAATTCGATGCTCAACATCCGTGCGTTTGAACCGGTAATAATGACTCTGACCGACTGATCCAATTTTTGCCTGACATATAACTCCCACCCTTTGACAATCTGGATTTCATCGAAAAAAAGAATTTTCTTTCCGCTCTCCTTTATTATTTCATCGAGCAAAACAAAATCGGAAGCTGAAAATTCGTAAAGCCGTATATCAGCAAAATTGAAATAGAAAACTTCATCTATTTCATTTCTGATAAATTGATGAAGCAAAACACTTTTTCCGCAACGCCTTATACCTGATACAACCAGTGCATGAGAATTTAATACTGGTAATGATCCCAATAATTCCCTCGTTGTACCTAATTCAAACGAGTAAAGTACATCTATTTGCTCATTTACAACTGCCTGAAGTTCCGAAAGTTTCATTTCAAAAACATTATTCGTTACAATTTCACTAAATAATCCATTACAAATATAACAATTAATCCATTACTAACAGAGTAAGATGAGACCTTAAGCTAAATTAACGTCATTCCGACACTTTAATTTATTTCCTTATATTTGTTGGCGATTGACGAAATACTAAACTGAACCAACAATGAAACAACCCTCTTTACTCATTTGCCTGATTGTACTATTGTTTGGACAAACCGCTTTCGCTAAAGTCGTTCCAGCAAGCAACGCTCCCGATTCGGTCTTTCTGTTTTCCTATGCAACTGCCAAAAATTCGAATACCAACGGCTTGCATTTTGCATGGAGTACCGATCAGCAAAACTGGAAATCCATTGGTCCGGAGATGCGCTTTCTGTTTTGTGACTACGGAAGATGGGGAGTTGAGAAGCGGATGATTACACCATTTTTACTTCTGGCGCCGGATGGTATGTGGCATTGCGTTTGGAGCCTGAACGAAACGCACGGAACTTTTGCACATGCCGAATCAAATGACCTTGTTTATTGGAAGCCTCAGACCTACCCTATTGTCATGGAGAACAACAATTGTCTGGAACCTGAAATTTCGTACCGGGCAAACAACGGGCAATACACTATTTCATGGCTTAGCACGGCGGACGGAAAAACACAGGCCTACCACACAACAACCACCAACTTAAAGAATTATACTCCTGCCAAAGAATTGCCTTTGTCGGAAAGGTTAAACCAGCGCAAAAAGGTAATTATTTCAGGAAATACCGAAACCGGGACGGTGCACAAAGTCGCGTGGAGTTTTATTGAAAATCTGATTAAAACGCAGCAATTGACTGCCTATAAAAACCAATTGCACTCGGAAACTACACAAACCGACCCGGTTCGTTTTGCCTCGCTGAAACCAGTGGATGCTACCATAACCATCGATCCTTCAAAAAGCAAAAAGATCAGCGATTTGCTGATCGGCGTGTTCTTCGAAGACATCAATTATGCGGCCGATGGCGGACTTTGCGCCGAACTGGTTCAGAACCGCGGTTTTGAATATGCCCTAAGCGACAAGGAAGGAAAAGACAAAAGCTGGAACAGTACAAAGGCGTGGCATATAAACGGCAGTAGTGCTGAATTTTCAATCGATTCAATTTCGCCGGTTCACGTCAACAACCCGCATTATGCCGTTCTGAAAATGGATGCAGCTGGCGCCGGGCTGGTCAATGAAGGTTTCGATGGAATTGCAATAAAGTCAGGAGAGAAATATAATTTTTCCGTGTTTGCCTGCAATCCGGATAAAAAAAATAAAAAATTGCTCGTCCGTCTGATCGGCAAGTACGGTGTAAACTATGGCGAGACAACCATTTCCGTCCGCTCACCAAATTGGAAATAGTTTGAAGCTGGTCTGACCGCAACCCAAACAGCATCTGAAGCTCTAGTGGATATCGTTCCGGAAGCTTCAGGAACCG
>JAUYEQ010000176.1 GCA_030691295.1 Bacteroidota bacterium | reverse complement strand
GCCAAACCATTTGTCGAGAATGCCCACCGTTGAATCGGCAGTCCATTCCATCAGGTATAAATCCGGGTTTCCATCCTTTTCAGCTTTGGTACCTGTTGGTTTCAAAACTCCCCCGCCTGCCAGGTTTTGGGCAACGCCTTCCCACCATTTCGACTGGTTGTAGCCCCAGTCATTGAAATTATTTTTGGTGTTGGCCGCTGCTTTCCCAAGTAATTGGAAAGACCACATTCCCTGAACTCCGGGCATTTTGTCCATGAGGTTTCTGGCTGCGCCATCCCAGTCGTTTCCATACACATTGTTGTACCAGTCGGGGTGGCTTGAAAGTTTGAGCCTCCAGTTGTATTTGGTGCTGTTATTTCCCCCGCCCTGGCGTACAAACCTTACGCCTGCTTCGCGGGCTTTGGTAACCTCGGCATTTCCTGAACTTAAATAGGTGCTGGGCAAAACATTGTTTTTGCCGTAAATGAATGGCGAAACCGGTTTTTTATCTTTGGTCACATCAATGTCGATGCGCACCGGGGTTTGCGAAAAAGCAAGGTTTCCGCAGATGATCAGGAGCAGTAAGATTGTTGATAGTTTCATCTCTTTACTGAATGACTATTTTTTTGCTGAATTTTTCCGTTCCCGAAATGAGTTGAACCACATAAACTCCATCGCGTAAATCCAGGGTTGATAGCCTGAAACTGGTACCGGGTGATTCAATGGTTTTAACCAATGTGCCAAGGATGTTGTATAAGTTTATGATTTCTATTTGTTTCGATGAATGTGAGCTGATGATCAAATCTTCATGGTTTTGAAATATGCCAAAGCCCGGATCGTTCAGTTCTGCGGAGTTCCCTACCGGAACGATTCGTTTAAACTCTAAGAAATCAATATAAAACATGGGTTTATCTAAAAACGTAAGCCGCATAATTTGTTCGCCGGCTTCGAGGTTCATCGAAAAATTAACAGTTTTGGTATTAACCCAACTAAACGTTGTTGGCGCTTTAATAATTTCCGATTCAGCAGAGCCAATTTTAAGCCGGAAGGTTCCCCCACCTTGAAAAGCCGCGGTAGTCGCCGTAATATCGTACGAACCTTTTTGGGCCACATTTACGTTGTATTCGAGCCACTCGCCGGGGGCATTGTCAATCACGTAATATTTTCCACTGCCCAGGTCGTAAATGTCGATCGGTTCGTTGGGGCGCAAACCTCCTGAAGTGTTTTTCGAGTCGGAATCGTGGTAGCTGAAACCTTCGCCCCCTTCATCAAAATGTTCTGCTTCTATTTTACCGGGAATGGCAAGCGGCTGGCCAGTATATGATTTTCTGACTGGCGGAGGTATAGGCACATAGGTTGGCAACAAAATTTTTTGAGGATACGAATACAATGACGTACCGTTATTATACCAGGCAATTACCCGATAAATGTACTCCCTGTTTCGGGTCAACTGATGTTCGGCGAACGAAATGGATTGTCCGTTTAAAGTTCCAATCCTTAAATAAGTACCGGTCGAAGTCCGGCGTTCGATAGAAATACTGTCGTATCCGATTTCATGATTGTACCAGTCAAGTTTGATGATGGTATCCTGAACGAGGGACAATCTTGGCAATCGGGGAGATTGTTCCGATGAGTGGGTCAGGATGTCTTTGATGTCATCGTCCCAGGTTTTGGCCGATCGGTACATGATCCTGAAATCGCCGCCATCGTCCCATGCACACGAAGCGAATCCAAAGCTATGCGAAAATTCAACGTAGGTTTTATAATGCTTCATCCGCGAATTGAAATCACATTTTCGCAACGATCCGAATTCGCCCAGAAATACGGGAATATCATTTTTAACCGACCAATCTTTGACTTTCTGGAATTTTGATTTTAACGCGTTAATATCTGATGTTGTTCCCCATGTTCCCTGGCCTTCAAGTCCAAACAAATAAGGGTCATAGGAATGGAAGGAACCAATCAGGTAAGGATCATTGGGTATGGCAGCGGTAAGTAATTCGTCGGACCCACCCCAGTTGTGCCCCTGAAAAATGACTAACCGCGTTGGGTTGGTTTTGCGGATAATGGAAATGATCCGCTGGTGCATGTCATCGTTTTGGGCTTTGGTCAATCCATGTGGTTCGTTTAGTACTTCGAAAATAAGTTTCTCCGATTTGCCTTTGAACCTAATGGAAACCTGGCTCCAAAGGCTGTCGAACCT
>JAUYEQ010000171.1 GCA_030691295.1 Bacteroidota bacterium | reverse complement strand
AACATTGAACCACATCGGCAATAATCATCTGGTTTCGGGTTTCATCAACCACAATTCCGGCATAAAAATCGGTAATAGTTGACTCTTTTTCGTCGAAAGTTGGTATTCGAAAAGAAGTGAAACGCGGAATAATGCAGTGGTCGAAGGGTCTCAGTTCAGCTTGTTTTTTTGCATCGTCGCGAAAACGGATAGGGCCACACTGCATGGTAATAATGGGGTGATGTCCATCTTTTCGGGTCGGGGTAGCTGTTAATCCATAAACATATTTCGCTGTGATGTTTTTCAAAATCAACTCGAAGCTGAATGCAGAAACATGGTGGCATTCATCAACAATCACCATTCCGTAATCTTTTACACACTCGTCAACTTCACCATCACGGCTCACCGATTGCATCACGGCAATGTCAATAATCCCTGTCAACTCTTTTTTACCACCACCATATTGCCCAACGGGGCTTTGGCTTTTCTTCTTTTTTGTAGTCTGCTTATCCGGCAGAATTTCGTTGATGGTCAGAAATTCAGCAATCTTTTCTTTCCATTGTGCCACCAGATTGATACGATTTACTAAAATCAATGTGTTTACTTTTCGTTCGGCAATCAGTTTTATTGCAGCAACTGTTTTTCCAAAGGCCGTAGTGCCGCATAAAACGCCATTGTCATGTTCCAGCATATTCGAAACTGCAAAGGGTTGCTCACCACGTAACTCGCCTTTGAACTGCAAATCAATGTGTTTTCCATGATTGGTTTTATCAGACCAGTTAATCCGGACATTGAATTTATTGGCTAGATCAATTAAATCAGCTTCGCAGCCACGTGGCAGACATAAGTAATCGTTTGTTTCTTCGGAACACGAAATGATACGGGGCTTACTGAAAGTTGACATGCGCATGGCCTGGGCTTTGAAAAAATCAGGGTTTTTAAAAGCTGCCAATCGTTTCATTTGATTCAATGCCCTTTGGGAACACCCTTCTTTGGGAACGAAAAGCATATTTGCTTTTGTAATGGTCATTTGTTGGGGAAAATCATCTTTCCGGAGTTCTATCTTTACCGATTCCCATGGTTTCGGTTCCTCTTCGGTATCCTTTTTCAGCATTCCAAGTTCGTTGCCATCACAAAGTTTTGAGATCAGGTAATCAATTCTTTTGTCCGAAAGCAGCAGAATTGTAGACAGAAATGCCCATTGATCGTCATAAGGCTGAAATGATTCGTCGATAAACATACTGTTGCCATCTGCACGTGCTGTTTTCTGAAGGGGCAAAGCAATCAAATTGCCAAAACCGCCTTTGGGCATCGTGTCCTGATTTGGGAAAAGCCTGTCGTACGATTTGAACGGAATGTCGTGCTGTTTGCTCATGGCATACGTGAGCATGGCACTTCCGAATTTGCGTGCCTGAGAAGCCAATATGGGTTGTTCGAAAAAGAACCACACATGTGCGCCATTGCCGGAACGGGAACGCTCAACTGCAATAGGTATATCGAACAAAGAGCAAACCCCTCGCAGTGCTGATACATCCTTCTGCCAGCCCTCATCATCAAAATCAATAGCCAAAAAATGGCAGGTTTCGTTCTTAAGTAAAGGGTAAACTCCAACTACCAGATTGTTTTGTCCGCGAAGGTGGGCTTCAACAATTTTTTCATTCAGCGGAATATATTCTTTGTGCTTGCATTCGGTACATGAAACTTTTGGCTTTTGACAAATACCTGACTTCCATTCGTTAGAGCAGGCCGGAGAATAGCCCGATGTCTCTTTTTTCTGGTTTACCCACCTACGGGCAAACACATCGTCACGCCCCTTGAAAAGGGATAGGAATAGCTTGATCTTTTCTTTTGAACCGGAGTTGTTGGTTACGCTTGGGTTGATTGTTTCAAATTGGAGGGTTTCAGTAGAAGTATTGAGTAGGTCAATTGCTTTTTGAGGTTCAATTGTTCTTTCTGGTTGCTCAACTTCAATACCAAGTTGTTTCCGAAGCAGCTTGATTTCTTCCTTGAGTTGAAAGTTTTCAAGTTGCAGCGCATTATAACTCTTCAGAAGACTATCGAAATCGTCAGTCATTCCATTGTTTTATTCGTCAGAATCTTCATCAAACATACTAATAATTCTTAAAAATGCAGATGTGCAACAATTTACTTACAGATATGTGTGTATTTGTAAAATAAAATTTACAAATTTGTGTGTATTTGTAAAATTAAATTTACACTCATGATAAAGCGAGAATTGTATTATACAATTAAGCCTCAACTTTACCACAAAAATGCGATTGTAATTACAGGCATGAGGCAAGTTGGCAAAACAACTTTAATGCGTCAGCTATTCAACGATTTCGAGGGTAGGCGTTTGTGGTTTGACTTGGATAATCCATTGGACCAAATGGTTTTCGAAAATATTGACTACAATGCTATTTACAGTGATTTGGCCAGAATGTCGGATATAAAAAACGATGAACGCCTTTTGGTTTGTATTGATGAAATTCAAAATCTTCCGGAGATAACCAAAATCATCAAATACCTGATTGATCATTATGGTGTGAAATTCATCGTCACTGGTTCGTCTAACTACTACCTGCGCAATTTGTTCCCTGAATCGTTGAGCGGCCGCAAATTTCTTTATATTTTGCCTGTATTGTCTTATCGTGAGTTTCTGTTGTTCAACGAACAAATTCAAGACATCCAACCCACTCCAACTCTCGATGAAGCGCTTCAACCCAAATCGAGAGTCAATATTCTGAAAACAAAAGAACTATATGGTGATTACCTTGAATTTGGTGGTTTTCCTGAGGTTGTATTAACCACTGACAGGGAAACGAAAAAACAAATTCTGAAAAACATCTTTGCATCTTTTTTTGAAAAGGATATCAAAGTATTTACTGAATTGAAAGATGTAAGGGAATTGAGAAACTTGATATTGCTACTTGCAGCCCGAAATGGAAACTTGATTGATGTAACAAAACTAGCTTCAGAATTAGAAATTAACAGGGTGAAAATCTATAACTATCTGGAATTTCTGGAAGGAATTTTCTTCCTGAAAATGATCCCAAAATATTCAAAAAGTATTGACAGAAGTGTAGTTGGAGGAAAAAAAATCTATTTTTCGGATACCGGAATATTAAATTTAGTAGCAAAAGTAACCGATGGTCAACTTCTTGAAACGGCTGTGGCAATCCAGTTATCAAATTATGGAGAGCTTAGCTTTTATAGCAAAAGAAATAAGTCTGAAATAGATTTCATTTTGAACAAAGAAATTGCATTTGAGGTTAAACAAAAAGTGCTTGAATCTGATTCCCGAAAACTTCTGAGCCTTGCAAAAGAGATTGGTATCGAAAAGAATTACTTGATAAGTAATACAGTATCTGATATGGAGGGCATAGTTTATCCGTGGTTTTTATAACCGAAATAGATTGTACTTTCATTGTAGTTGATACTGCCGGACGGCGCGACTTACTACACATGCGGCTGACCACTCCAAAAGCTTTCATCCACTACGTTGGGGCAAACAATCCGCAAAGCGATCGCGAACGGTTGGAAGACTGGGTTGAGCTTTTGAAAGTTTGGGTCGATCAGGGGCTTCGTGATATTTATTTCTTTGTTCATCAGAACATAGAATTAGAGTCGCCATTCCTTTCGGCATATTTCATTGAAAGATTGAACAAAGAATTTGGATTGGATTTGAACATTCCAACGTTTAGATGAGCCAGGATGCAATTCTGCCCAACATTGAAAATTTAATGCATCCACCGCAAAATAAAAAAGCGATTTGATTTAAATGCAGTCAAATCGCTTTTTTATATCCGGAAATCGTTCGGCTTACTTTTCCGAAATACAATACAGTGATTTAAACCCGCGTAAAAACAGGTCGTTCCCAACAATTACCGGCGAAGCATGAAACGTATCGTCCAATGTGTTTTTGGCGAGAATGGAGAATTCCGGTCCGGCTTTTACCACATTAATCACATTCGTTGCGGCAATGTATATTTTGTCTTTATTGCCGGTTGGCGAAGAGAAAATATTGGTAATTCCATCCAGCTTCTGATTGCTGTATATCACTTTTCCGTCTTTTGCGTCCAGACAAGTCATAATGCCATTATTGCCTTTCAGAAAATACAGTTTACCATCCATCAAAACCGGACTTGGGGTGTATGGTGCATCCTGATTGTATTCCCACAATATTGTAGCAGTTCCGGTGATATCGCCCTTGGCTTTTGCCAGATCAACTGCTTTAATTGCGTTTCCCCTGAATCCGCTCATCAGGTAGAGGATACCATCGGCATACATCGGATTTGGAATCACATTGCGTGTCATCCCCGTGCATTCCCAAATGATTTCACCAGTTTCAGCATCGTAACTGCGTACTTTGTTGGTGGCGCTGGTAACAACCTGCGTTTTCCCGTTCACTTCAATGATCAGCGGGGTTGCCCACGAAGTAATTTCGTCCCGTTCGGCTGTCCATGCTTCCTTGCCGGTTTTTTTATCCAATGCGTATAAAAACGATTTTTGCTGATGGTCCCATTGCACAAAAATTTTGTCGTTGCTTATGGCTGGTGAGTTGCCTTCGCCAAAACTGGCTACAATTTCCATTTGTCCGAAATCACGTTCCCATTTCACATTACCTTTCATATCCAAACAGTAAAGTCCGCGCGAACCGAAATAAGCATAAATATTTTCGCCATCAGTAACCGGCGAATTCGATGCCCAGCTGCTCAGCTCGTGCGTACGTTCGGCTGGTAGTTCTTCAGTAACAACAGTTTGCCAGTTTATTTTTCCTGAAGTTTTGTCTACCGAAATCACTTTAAATTCATGGATAAATTCAGTCTGACTGGGAGCCATACGGTTTTCTGTATTTGTAGTATCTGGCTTCTCAACTTTTTTTTCGGTGGCGACAGCAGTTTGTAAAATGATCTGATCTCCCCAGATGATAGGCGTTGCATGACCTTTCCCAGGAATTTCAGTTTTCCACTTTACGTTTTTTGTTTCGCTGAATTCAACTGGGGTATCTCCACCGATAACCGATCCTGAATTATACAATCCACGCCATTCGGGCCAATTGGAACTGAAATCTGCAGTTCTCACCTGGGCCTGAGTTAAATGTGAAAAAAAGAAAAGGGAAATAGAAAAGAAAGCTGCCTGAAGGAATGGTTTTTTCATTGGACGTTGTTTAGAATTTTATAAATATTTTCATTTTGACTTCAATTTGATCAAATCGTTTAATTGATAGCAAATTAGCTTGTTGAATTATTCCTCGTCGTCAAATTTATAATCTTGGTAGTCAGGGTATTGATCCGGTGCTTCACCTTTTATTTCAATGATCTCCGGATTCTTTGGGGGAATTCCATCTGCATCAATATTCAACAGTCGCACTGAAAATTCCCATGAATCTCCATAATCAAAATAATAGATAATTTTTTGACCTAAATACAAGCGAAGTTCGCCAATGATTGCTTCGTCGGTAAATGGCCCTTCTTCGCCCATCGTTGAATGGTAGGCATTTCGTGAATACCTTTTCCCATCCATAAAGAATGAATATAAATGATCGTTGTCAAAATCGAATGCCTTCTGGATTGCCAGATGCAGATCTTCAAGAGAATGGTCGAACGAAACTTTTATTTTGCGCCAAACATTTTTTGCAAGTGATACCTGAAAAACATAGCTGCCTTTTACAAGTTTTTTATCCTCATCCCTGACCGTATTTTTTAATATCGCTTCAGGAAATATTGGTTCGAAATGCCGTATTAATGGTATAATCTCAGAATTTTTTTCATCATCAGCTTCAATCTCATCTTCGTCTTCTGATTCATCTTCTTCATGATCCAAATACCAATCTACATGGCCATGCAATTCTAGCCACGGAATGTTCCATTCTGTTAACTTTTGTTCCTTCAGTATTTCGCACATAAAAACCCCAAACTGAGTTGGAATCACTTCTTTTATATTGTCCTCATACTTAGAAAACTTTTTTGGTTCAAATATAATCGGCACAAACGTGCAAAACCCAAAAAAGCTGAAGTAATGTATTATAATAGAATTGTAGGAGAAAACAGGATCATGGTCTCTTCTTTTCGAAAATGCA
>JAUYEQ010000170.1 GCA_030691295.1 Bacteroidota bacterium | reverse complement strand
TCTCAGAGAAGGTATTTCGGAAGGTACGGTAATTAAACTACTTTTTTCTTGTCGTCGAATAATTCACCAATTCAATGAGTGCGGTTCTTGCGTCACTTTCTGGAAATTCCATGATTCCGGAAATGGCCTTTTCGCGGAATTCGTTCATCTGATCGGCGGCATATTCAAGTCCGCCGCGACTTACCACCAAATCGACCAGCTCTTTTACTTTGGCCTGATTTTTATTTTTACACTTGATCAAGTGAAGGATTCGGCTTCTTTCTCCCGACTTGCAGTTGTTCAGGACAAATAAAAGCGGCAGTGTTATTTTTTTCTCTTTGATGTCGTTACCGGTAGGTTTTCCCAAAATCCCTTTGTGCTGGTAGTCAAAAATGTCGTCTTTGATCTGAAAAGCAATTCCAACATCCAACCCAATCTGAAACATCCGTTCCACAATTTCATCATCTTTTGTAACCGAGGCCGCTCCCATAGCCATACTGGTGGCAATCAGCGAAGCCGTTTTCTTCCTGATAATTTCGAAATAAGTATCATTGTCGATGTCGAGTTTACGACTTTTGCGCATTTGCAGAATTTCGCCCTCGCTCATGTCTTTCACAGCACGCGAAATCAGGTGCAGAAATCGGTATTCTTTCTGGTCGAGTGCGTTGAGCATGCCTTTTGCAAGGATGAAATCGCCGACCAAAACAGCAATTTTGTTTTTCCAGAGGGCATTGATGGAGAAACTGCCGCGCCGTTCGTACGATTCGTCCACCACATCGTCGTGAATCAAAGTAGCAGTATGCAAAAGTTCGATGGAGGAAGCCGCCAGGTTTGTTGACCCGCTAAATTCGCCTAGCATTTTGGCAGAAAGAAATACAAACATTGGCCGCATTTGCTTTCCCTTCTTCTTCAGGATATAGCGAATTATGATTTGAAGAAATGGAACATCACTTTTAATGGCTTCTTTGAAATACTTTTCAAAGCTTTTTAGTTCTTCCTGTATGGGCGATTTGATGATTTCCAAAGAGGTCATTCAGACTCATTTTTTAAAGTGCTTCAAAAATAGAAAATTTAATTGCTTTTTTGCCAAACAAAAACAATTGGTCGATTTTCATCAGCAGCAAAGCAATAAACTAATTTCCATTTATTTGTAATCCGTCTAAACTGTGTTGTTGTCTCTTTTTTCTTTTCCTGAATGTCAAATATTTATATATTTGCATCTGTTAAATTCTCAGCTATGATCAATATTCAGGAATTAGATACCGACCGTCTGGAAATGGCAGCCAATATGCTAAAAGCCATTGCCCACCCAATGCGTATAGCCATTTTAAAACATTTGGAAGGGGGTAAGAAACTGACGGTAACCGAAATACATGAGTTGCTCGGGATCGAGCAATCGACCACTTCGCACCATTTGGGGATTTTGAAAGACAAAGGTGTGCTTTGCTCGCGCCGTGAAGGAAAAAATACCTACTATTATTTGAAACACGACATTCTGAGTCAGATTGTTGACTGCCTGCAACGGTGCACCTGCGGCGAGTAAACAAAATACTTCTATCTTTTTTACTGCTATTCTGAAAATATTAGTTTTACAAGTCTGATAAGTTCTGATTTATCGATAGAACTTTCTTCAGATTTCTTGGAAAGACGTTTGAACCTCCTTTCAAAAACTGGGGTTGGGATGACCTTATTTGTCATTGATCATTTGTTTTACACTTCTACTAGGCAATTCCCCGTCCTGAATTTTCTTTACCTGTTTCAGTCCTGATTCGATTTCATCCATGACATTGGATTCTATCTCAATAAAAGTTCCGTCTTTGGCCATCTCTCTGATTAAACCAATCAGGAATCTCCCTTTATTGCTGCGCGTATTAATCTTTAGTGTAATTGTTTCCATCTCAATTAATTTTAATTCAAAACTACAAAACAAAGCTTTGAATCCCAATTTTTTGTTTAGAAATGAAGATCGTGTTTCAATTCGGTTAATTTATTGCAACAACTTTCCTAATTTCGACCTCCAGAAAAACAAAACATGACAAAAATACGCGTGACCAAACAATTTGGCTTCGAAATGTCACATGCATTGCTCAATTACGACGGGCTTTGCCGCAGCATTCACGGCCATTCGTACAAATTACAGATTACCGTTGCCGGCGAACCAACGCATGCCCCAGGAAGTCCGAAAGACGGAATGGTGATTGATTTCAGCATCCTGAAAAAACTTATTCAGGAACAGATAGTCAGGCATTTGGATCATTCACTGATGATCAATGAAAAAGCAGACCTCGAAAAACTGAACGCACTCGGGCAGATGTACGAACGGCATCAGGTTGTTCCTTTTCAGCCAACTTCCGAAAATATGGTGGTCTATATTGCCGAAAAGGTGAAAGCACTTCTGCCTGAACATCTTGAGCTTTTCAGCGTTCGGCTATATGAAACTGCCAATTCGTTTGCCGAATGGTATGCGGAAGACAACCGGTAAGCCTCCCCTAAATCCCCTCCAAAAGAGGGGACTTAAAGAATGTCAGACAAATTGTAAATCGTAAATGAATAAATTGTAAATCGCCATAAAATGACTCCTCACAACAACTCCGACAAACGACTTTTCCTGCTCGATGCTTACGCGTTGATTTACAGATCGTATTTCGCGTTCATTAAAAATCCGCGTTTCAATTCAAAAGGGCTGAATACCTCAGCTATGCTGGGTTTTGTAAATATTCTGGAGCAACTACTTCGTGAGCAAAAACCAACACATATCGCGGTGGTTTTCGACCTGAATATTCCCACTTTCAGGCACGAAATGTTTGAAGCGTACAAAGCAAACCGTGATGAAATGCCCGAAGATTTGCGAAAATCAATTCCATATATCCGTAATATCATCGAAGCCTATAACATTCCGATTTTGGAAAAAGCCGGTTTCGAGGCCGATGATGTGATTGGAACTTTGGCAAAAAAAGCCGAAACGATGGGCTACACCACTTACATGATGACACCCGACAAGGACTATGCACAGTTGGTTTCCGAAAATATTTTCATGTACAAACCTTCGCGCGGCGGCGAAGCTCCTGAAATATGGGGAATTCCCGAAGTTCAGGAGAATTTTATGGTGGACGAACCCTGGCAGGTAATTGATGTGCTTGGCCTTATGGGCGACACATCCGACAACATTCCGGGCTGTCCGGGAGTAGGTCCGAAAACAGCCATGAAACTGGTTTCAGAATTTAAATCGGTTGAAGGACTTTACCAGAATATCGATTCGCAAAAAGGAAAACTGAAGGAAAATCTGGTTGAATTTGAAAAGCAGGTTCGCATGTCACGTGAACTTGCCAAAATTATTCTGCATGTTCCGATTGATTTTGACGAAACTAAAATCGTGATGGAAGATCCTGACATCAGGAAGCTGAACGAGATTTATTCAGATCTGGAGTTCAAACAACTGATCAAAAAACAGGAAGTAAAACCACAGTCCCAGACGGTTTCTGATTCATTGTTTCAACAGGGAACTTTGTTTGGCGGGCCGGTTTCTGCTCCTGAAATTAAAACTCCTGAAATAACGAACCTGAATACTTTTTCGACCGTTCCCCATCAATATTATCTCATCGAAACATCAGAACAGCGCGCCAGTTTGCGCGCTGAATTATCGGTTCAGAAAGAATTTTGTTTCGATACCGAAACTACCGGCCTTGATACGATGACTTCCGAACTGGTTTGCATGTCGTTTGCCTTTAGGAGCCATGAAGCTTATTGCGTGACTTTGCCCGCCGACCGGCAAAAGGCTACTGAAATCGTTCAGGAATTCAGGCTTGTTTTTGGAGACGAAAACATTACCAAAATTGGTCAGAACATCAAATACGATCTTTCGATGCTACTGAATTACGGAGTTGAACTGAAAGGACCACTGTTCGATACCATGATTGCGCATTACCTTATTCAGCCTGATTTGCGCCACAACCTCGATTATCTTTGCGAACAATACCTGAATTATCAGAAAATTACCACCGACACATTGATTGGAGGAAAAGGAACGCTGCAACAAAACATGAGACAGGCGCCTGTCGAAAAGTTGCGCGATTATGCCTGCGAAGATGCAGATCTTACCTTGCAACTGAAAATTGCCATCGAAAAAGACCTAAACGACAGCGGAACACGCAAACTCTTTGATGAAATTGAAATGCCGCTGATTTACGTTTTGGCTGATATGGAGCGCGCTGGTGTGAACCTGAACACCGGCGAATTAAAAATTTATGCCGAAGTTTTGCGCACGCAACTCATTGATCTTGAAAAAGAAATAATTGATTTGGCGGGCGAGGAATTTAATGTTTCATCGCCCAAACAACTTGGCGTTATTCTGTTCGAAAAGCTGAAAATTGACCCGAACGCCAAAATGACCAAAACAAAGCAATACTCTACTGCTGAAGAAACACTTGAAAAACTGTCGGACAAACATCCGATTATTGCCAAAATACTCGAATTCAGAGGACTGAAAAAACTGCTCTCAACTTATGTGGAAGCGCTGCCTTTGTTGATCAATGCAAATACCGGCAAGCTGCATACTTCATACAATCAGGCAATTGCAGCCACCGGACGATTGAGTTCGACCAATCCGAACTTGCAGAACATTCCGATTCGCGACGAAAATGGCCGCGAACTGCGCAAAGCGTTTATTCCTTCTGATTCACTTCATACTTTCCTTTCAGCCGACTACTCGCAAATTGAACTGCGCATTATGGCAGCTTTGAGTCAGGACAAGCAAATGATCGAAGCGTTCAGCAACAACCAGGATATTCACTCCATCACTGCATCTAAAATCTACAAAATCCCGCTCGCTGAAGTTACTTCAGACATGCGCCGGAAAGCAAAAACAGCCAACTTCGGAATCATCTACGGAATTTCGGCCTTCGGATTATCAGCACGTCTGAACATTTCGCGTACAGAAGCCAAGGAATTAATTGACGGATATTTCGAAAACTTTCCGGATGTTAAGAATTACATGGATAAGAGTATTGAAAACGCGCGGAATGTTGGTTATGTAGAGACGATCAAAGGCCGGAAACGCTACCTGACAGACATTAATTCAGCCAATTCGATGGTTCGGGGAATGGCCGAAAGAAATGCCATCAACGCGCCTATCCAGGGATCTGCTGCTGATGTGATAAAAATCGCCATGATCAATATCTGGAAAGAAGTTACAAAACAGGGACTTCAAACGAAAATGATTCTTCAGGTGCACGATGAGTTAAATTTTGATGCTTTGATTACAGAACTCGACCAGATGAAAGCCATTGTAAAACATGAAATGGAAAACGCAGTAAACATTGGTGTGCCACTGACTGTTGAAATAAATGCAGGAGACAACTGGCTGGATGCACATTAATAGTTTAAAGTTTCAGGTTTCAAGTTCCAAGGTTGCCTGAAATTTGGATATTCGATATTGAATATTGGATATTTTTAAAGTGAAGACATCCGTTCAGTCATCTTATAATCTGCAATTTACTATTCAGGAACAAAAGATGGCCGGATGATGGAAACACTTTACACAGAAGATGATTACAGGGAAGCGTTGAAAAGGTTTTTGGAGATCTGCGATGCTCCCGAAGATACAGAGGAAGAAAAGGAACTTGAAAAACTCATGTATTTACTGGAAGAATATGAGAAGGAAAATTGCTCCTAAATGCATTCATAAAATCAAAGTTTAATCGTTATTTTTACAGAAAAATATGAAGTTATGAACCTTGAAACCAGAAAATTAAACCTAATAAACTGGATATCATCCATACAAGAAGATACTATCCTGGATAAGGTGGAAAAAATACAACAAGAAAAAACCGATTGGTGGGATGTCATTAGCGATAAAGACAAGAAAGCTATTGATGAAGGGATAGCGCAACTTGACAAAGGGGAACATTTAACACACTCACAAGTAAGGTCTAAAATTAAAGAACGGTTTAATTTTAAATAATAATGCCATATCCGGTTCGTTACTCAACCCGGTCGTTTATTGAATTAGAGGATATACTTGAATATGTATCAGGCAAGTTTGGAACTGCCATAGCAGCAAAGGTTGATAAGTATTTTGAGGAAGTAATAAATCAAATATCTATAAACCCGTTTTTATATCCTTGTTCTGATAAAAAGAAAAATATAAGACGTTGTGTAATTAATTATCAAACAACATTATATTATCGCTTTAGTGGAGAACATGTTGAATTGGTCAGTTTCAGGAACAATAAAATGAATCCAAAAACACTTGGATTACAGTAGTCACTGAAGAGTTTCTGCGAAAAATTTGGTTAGACTATTCCTTATTACAAATCGTCATTTACAAATAAATCCCTGAAAATCTCAACCACAGCCGCATTGTATTTCAATACGTTACTTGATTTTTTAACCAATTTAATGGCTTTGTGCGGATTTTCAAACGATTCGCAGAAATAACTCCAGAACTGGTTCATTTTCATGAGGAAATGGCCGCTTCCCTGTAAACGTTCCGAATATTCCTGAAACAACCTGTCATGAAATTCTTTCAATTTCTGCTTCCTAAGTTTCAGGTCCATCTCCATTCCATTCAGACGCAAAGCCAGCGAAGGATCCATTAATAAACCGCGTCCGGTCATCCAACTTTTTTGATCCGGTAAAATGGTTTTTAATTCCTGAAAATCAGCTTCAGAAAAAATATCGCCATTGTAAACCAATGGGTGACTTGCTATCGAAAGTGCTTCAGCAAAAAGCGACGGATTGGCTTTTCCATCGTACATCTGACTGGCAGTTCGCGGATGAAATATGATTTCTGATAACGGAAACTTGTTTAATATTCCGAGCACCGGTTTAAAATCCTGATTATTCTTCATTCCGGCTCTCATCTTTACCGAAAATTTTGTTGGAAATTCTTTCGCAAAAAGCTGCTGAAGCGTTTCATTCAAATCATCAGGTTTATCGAGCCACGCCGCGCCACGACCGCGATTGGTTGCCATCGGGTACGGACAACCCAAATTCAGGTTAATTTCTTTGTAACCATTGTCAACCAATATTGAAACCAGCTCAAACAGTTCGGTGGTATTGGAGAACAATACCTGTGGAACCACTGGTAAGGCTTTGTTATTTTCAGGAAAAATCTCCTTTAGAAGCGATTTTTTAATTTCTTTTCCCCTGATGTATGAAAGATAAGGGATAAAATATTTCGAAACGCCACCATAAACTTCCTGAAATACATTTCGGTAGGTGAAATCGGTGAATCCCTGCAAAGGTGCCTGATATACAATTTCCGGGTTTTGAGACATGCTGTATAAAATTTAATGAATTGACTTGAGCAAGTGACCAGATAAAAACTATTTAATCACTACTTTTGCGCCCACAAACTTATACAATTGCCCGTCGGTATGCAATCGAATCAATTCAAAACAGACTCTGTAAACTCAAACCTGAATTTGAAGCAGACTTATTTTGAACCAAATAATTTTAAAGCCCAACTTGATTCGCAAACGGTAAACTTACTTGATTCGGCCTTACTCGATTCATTGAATGCCAATTACATTGCCCCCGACAGTGTTATTATCTTCGGATACAAACCTGAATGGTCGC
>JAUYEQ010000168.1 GCA_030691295.1 Bacteroidota bacterium | reverse complement strand
GAAAATATTAATATCAGTGAAACAGTTATTATTGGCAATGAAATCCCGGATGGAACATTTAGTGAGAATAACCATTTAAAAGCCATTTTTTTGCCCGGAACTTTAAACAAGATTGGCGTGTCATTTCAAAGTTGTTCCGCTTTATCTGATTTTAAAATTAAATCACCTTCAGCTTTAACTTCGCTTAACAGCATGACTTTTTATAATTGTAACAGTTTGGTTAGTTTCACAATACCATCTTCTGTAATTGAAATTAACGGGCCGGTTTTTAATAGTTGTGAAAATCTTTCTGAAATTAAATTTGAAGATCCGGTTTCAATTACAACAATCTCAGGAAATCCGTTTTTTGGTTGTACAGGGTTGAAGAACTTCACAATACCAAAAACAGTAACAAACTTGGCAAATGCTTTCTATTCGTGTTACGGACTGGAAACCGTTGAATTTGAACAACCTTCCTCGATAACTAATTTAGGTGTTTCTGCTTTTGCGCATTCAGGAATTAAAAGCATAACAATACCTGTATCAATTACGAATATTGAAGGATCAGCTTTTTCGGATTGCCCGAGGCTTGAGTCTATGACCATTCCTAAAACGGTTTCGTCTGTTGGTAACTTTACCTTTCAGAACTGTGTGAGTTTGAAAACCGTAAATTTTGAACTACCGGCTTCGATAATAACTATTGGCATGTCACCTTTTGTTGGTTGTACTGCACTTGAATCCATAGAAATTCCTGGTTCTGTAACTTCTGTTGGAGATTATGCTTTTAACGGTTGTACTTCCTTAACTTCTGTTTCAATTCCTGCATCTTTGACATCCTTAGGGAAAGATGTATTTTTAAATACCCAGGCAATTTTTTCAGTTGATGCCAATAATTCAAAATTTTCAGCAATTGAAGGTATGCTCTTAAATAAGTATAAGGACTATGTAATTTTTTGTACAAATTACAAAACAGGAGAGTTGTTTGTTCCTACTACTGTTAAAACAATAGGGAACAACGCATTTAAAGGTTGTAGTAAGCTCACATCTATTTCATTACCAAAGTCTGTTTATTTAATTAGATCTAATGCCTTCGCAGATTGTAATGGATTGACTTCTTTTTATTCACATAATCCAACGCCACCCAGTTTATTGGCAGATGCTTTTAGTACTTTCAATAAAAGCAGTTGTACCTTATATGTTCCTTTTGACTCTGAAACTTCTTACGCAAGTGCCAACCAATGGAAAGATTTCGGGCATATTGAGTCAATAACAAAAGGATACTACATTGATGATGTGGAAACACTAAAGTCAATCAGGGATAACGCACCATCAGATTCTCCATTAAAGAATGAATGGGCATATGAGAGTAATATTGGAGAATGGGCTGGTGTAACTTGGGAGACAATTCAAGATCAGAAAAGGGTTACAAGCCTAGTGATTAATGATAAAAGAATAAACTCACTTGATGTCAGAAGTTTAACCTATTTGCAAAGATTAGAATGTTACTGGAATAAGATATCAGAACTTAATGTATTTGGGTTAGAAAATTTACAAGGCCTGTATTGCGGCGGAAATCAAATTACTACTCTTAACCTTCAGGGGTTAAGAAATTTACAACACTTATTTTGCTACGCTAATCTTTTACAATCACTAGATGTGAGTTCTTTGTCTAATTTAACTCAACTTGGTTGTTGGGACAACATGCTTAATTTCTTAAATATAAATGGACAATCAAAAATTGAAAGCATACATGTTGGAGGAAATTCTTTGCCTTTCAGTGTTTTAAAACAACTATTACCATTAAATCTACCCATTACCACCGTAAATCTGAATGGGATGAGTTATTCCCCTCAACGTGTAAATGGATTATTTGCCGAATCTATAGTAAATATTGGAACCGAGATAGATTTTTCGCCCGAATCAGATATAAATGGTATAGCAACAACATTTAATTGGTATAAAGATGATCAATTAATTCAAAATACAGATCAAACAGGTAAATATACCCCATCTGAAACTGGTGTATATCATTGTGTGATGACTAATCAGAAATTTCCGGGCTTGACGTTAAAAACTTCGAAAATTACCGTTGTAGATGGCAATAAGATTCTTGATATAATTTATCCTGGAACATTATCCTCGCTGTTAATTACAAGTGAGTTAAATTCTATTTTCAAACTAACTTTAACAGGCACCATTGATGCGCGCGATTTTAAAACTATGCGCGATTTAATGCCCATGTTGGCCGAATTG
Organism: Bacteroidota bacterium; assembly: GCA_030691295.1. Lineage (GTDB taxonomy): Bacteria > Bacteroidota > Bacteroidia > Bacteroidales > Prolixibacteraceae > Aquipluma. The sequence continues at coordinate 12,043 of JAUYEQ010000168.1, read as the reverse complement.
GATTTGAGCGGCGTAACTATTGTAGAGTATATAGGAACAGAAGGTACTTTTGGGTCAGATAATATCACTTACCCAGCCAGTGAAGTTCCACGAAATGCTTTTCTAAATCGTTCGAACCTGACGAAAGTGAGTATTCCAATATCAGCAAAAACCATTGGGAGAAGTGCTTTTAATAATTGTGATGGATTGACCCAAGTTGCTTTTGGGGCAAATTCGCAGATCGATGAAATTGGGTACTTAAGTTTCGCGTATTGCGATAGGCTGACCGATGTACAAATTCCATCCAATGTTGTATTGGTCGGCTATGGAGCGTTTAGGCAATGTTCTGCGTTAGTTACCTGTGATTTACCCGAATCGGTTAAGTTTATAGGCAATCTTGCTTTTTATCAGTGCTATAAATTGAAAAACATTTCGTTACCTCAAGCGGTCGAGATAATTGATGAGTTTGCTTTCTATTCGTGCAAAGAGATCCTGAATTTTAATATTCCGGCTTCAACCATTTTAATTGGCCGGGGTGCATTTATTGCAGCAACTGGTTATGTTTCGGTTGACGGGAACAACCTTAATTATTCAAGCCTGAATGGTGTTTTGTACGATAAAAATAAAACCCGATTAATTTATTGCCCACCTGCCACCAGCGGAGATTTCGTAATCCCCGCAACCGTCACCACCGTTGCAGTCGATGCCTTTTACAACTGTTCCGGTTTAACTTCCATTTATGTGCCTTCTGGACTTACGACTTTGGAGGATTGGGTATTTGAGAATTGCACGGGACTCACTTCTATTTCCCTTCCGACTTCGATAAACTCGATTGGGAGTCAAGCTTTCTATAATTGTTCTGGGTTAGCTTCGATCTACGCCAATAATCCAACGCCTGTCGATTTAAGTTCAAAAAAAGATGTATTTTTTGGTATTGATAAATCCAATTGTACATTATTTGTTCCGGCAGGTTCCGAAAACCTCTACAAGGTCGCCAGCCAATGGAAAGATTTTGCTCATATCACTGCCACAAATCAACCCCCGGTTGCCAATGCAGGTTCCGACCAAACGGCAGATGAAGGCGCTTTTGTTACCTTCGATGGAACTGCGTCTTCAGATGCAGACGGCAACACGCTGACTTACCTTTGGACCACTCCCATCGGCATCACCCTCAGTTCTGAAACAGCGGCCAAGCCCACATTTACAGTGCCCGAAGTCTCGAAGGACACTGAATTTATATTTTCTCTGAAAGTTAACGATGGGACGGTTGATTCTCCGGAAGATCTGGTAATCGTTACCGTTAAACTTGTCAATAAAACTCCGGTTGTAAATTCAGGGGTGAGCCAAACCGTTGATGAAGGCGCTCTGGTAACGCTTGATGGATCGGGGTCATACGACCCTGATGGCGATGAGCTTCAGTATGCATGGACCGCTCCAGCCGGAGTTGTGCTCAGTTCTGAAACAGTGGCTAAACCAACATTTTTAGCTCCTGAAGTTACCAAAGACACCCAATTGATCTTTTTGTTATATGTTGGCGATGGAATCGTAAATGCAAGTTATCAGCAAGTGGTTGTTACGGTCAAGCATGTAAATAAAATTCCTATAGCCAATGCTGGAGCCGACCAGAATGTCGAAGAAGGTGTAACCGCCACTTTGGATGGCAGCCTTTCGAGCGATCCTGATGGTGATCCGCTAATCTACAAATGGACAGCTCCGGCAGGGATTACCTTGAGTTCAACTTCGGTACAGAAACCAACATTTACCGCACCTCTGATAACGACCAATACCAATTATGTTTTTACTTTGGTAGTGAACGATGGCACCGTTGATTCGCCAGCCGATCAGGTGGTGGTCACCGTTAAGAACCAAAATCAAGCGCCAACAGCCAATGCCGGTGCCGACCAGAATGTGAACGAAGGCACACCCACAACATTGGATGGAAGTTTGTCAAGTGATCCTGATGGTGATCCTCTAACCTACAAATGGTTAGCCCCAGCAGGGATTACGTTGAGTTCAACCTCGGTACAGAAACCAACATTTACCGCACCCGGTGTTTCAGCCGATACCAATTACACTTTCACTTTAGTAGTCAACGATGGCACGGTTGATTCGCCAGCCGATCAGGTGGTGGTCACTGTTAAGAACCAAAATCAAGCGCCAATGGCCAGTGCAGGATCAGAACAGAATGTGAACGAAGGAGTAACCGCAACATTGGATGGCAGCCTTTCGAGTGATCCCGATGGTGATCAGCTGAGCTACCAGTGGACTGCTCCGGCAGGGATTGTCCTCAGTTCAGCAACATCGGTAAAGCCAACCTTTACCGCGCCAAAAGTTAATGTGGATACGCCTTATACCTTTACATTGGTGGTCAACGATGGTGAAGTAAACTCAACAAGCGCTCAAGTCATTGTTTGGGTGAAACAGGTACCGCCAAGCTTGACCTTGATTTCAAGAATGAACAATACTGTCATTCCGGTGGCAGAACTTTCCTATCAACTTTACAAGAAAAACGGAGGCTCGTTTATCGAAAGGGATATTCCACAGGTTGTTGAGGAAAATTATTCCAGGTTCGTTGTTGAGCAAGGTGAATGGATTGTTTTGGTGTCCCCCCTGAACAATGCGCAAGCTTTCACTCCAACCTATGTCGGAAATGTGATAAACTGGGCAAACGCCGAGATCATTACAGTTTCTGATGAAGGCACCGTTTCCAAAACGATTGATTGTATAGCTTTGGAAGCATTAAGTTCCGGCACAGGTGAGATTTCCGGATTTGTATTTGAAAAACAGCTTCCCGGGACAAAAAGCATATCGATAGTTCGATCGCACACCGGAACAGAAACCCCCGTAATTGGTGCATTGGTGCATCTTTACAAAAAAGGAGGGGCGACTCCTGTTTCTTCTTGTTTTACCAACGCAAGCGGGTTTTATAAATTTGAGAAGTTGGCCATTGCCCAACATGAAATCGTAATCGAATTGCCTGGCCTTACACAGTCAGAGAAGCTTCCCGTTATGCTATCTGAGAATTCACCAGTGGTCTCGGTTTCTTTTGCCGTTAATACAATGACACAAGTTATCACCACAAATAACTCATGGCTTATATCATCGCTGAAAATCTATCCAAACCCAACAACAGGGCCATTAACCATCGGTTTAGGAGAAATAGCCGATGAACCAGTGAGGATGGAAGTCTACTCCATTCAAGGAAACCTGTTGATGCAACAACAATTGAACGAACAAAAGACCGTTGTTGACCTGTCGAGGCTTGTGCCAGGATCTTATCTGGTTAAACTAAAGATTGGAGGAAATATTCAATCTCGCTCAATAATAAAGAAATAACCTGATGTAGTTTTTCATAGAGAACAGGACTTTCTTAGCAACCCGGTGTTTGGCGTTTAGACCCAGGCACCGGGTTTTATTTTGCAAGAAATTATACCTTTCGTGCAACATTTAAAGGCGAGCTGTTGTCAAACAACCTGTATGAACGATTCTGAATTAATTGCCCAGATTTTAAAAGGAAATATGAACGCATTTACGTTTTTGGTAAACCGATACCAGAAACTGGTGGTTCATATTACCGGCCGGTTAATTCAGCGTCAGGATGAGTTGGAAGATATTTGTCAGGATGTATTTATGAAGGTATATCAAAATCTGGGGAAGTACCGGAATGAATGCAAATTATCGACCTGGATTGCCACTATCGCATACAATACAAGCATCAATTACCTGCGGAAGTTTAAAAAAGTTGTTGAGGTTAATCCGGATGATTCTGTTGCATTGCGAAATCTGACAGATTACAAATCAGATGATTACGAACGAACCGACTTGCACCGGTATGTTCACGAACAAATTGAATTATTGCCTGTTCAGTACAGAACAGTTTTAACTTTGTTTCATTTGGAAGAGTTTTCGTATCGGGAAATTGAACAGATTACAGGAATGCCTGAAGGAACAATTAAAAGCTATCTGTTCAGGGCAAAAGCACTTCTGAAGGAAAAATTAAAGTTTGTGGTTGATGAAAACAGTTTAAAATTGGTAAAGGAGATTACCCATGGAAAATAAGGAACTTGATTATATCATTGAAAAGTCGTTCAGGACAAAACCTGATTTTCATTTGTCTGCTGGTTTTGCGCAAAAAGTAACACTTTCTGTTGTCCGTCGCAAACAGTTGAAAAATGATTTGTATGAATATTTTTATCTGACAGGCGTTTTATTGTCGCTGCTTTCAGTCGCTGTCGGATTGTACTACTATATTGACAAAGAATTAGTAATGCATACTTTGGCATTTGCTTCTGAAAATATCATTCAGGTAATTCTCGCAGTATTTATACTGAATTTTATCTTTTTTACAGATCGGGTTTTATTGCGATTGCTTTTCAGCCGTTGGAAAATGAATGACATCCAGTAATTAAAATGAATTCTGAATTGTCAAATCGTCAAATTGATCAATTGTCGAATTGCTTTTTTTCTGGGAACTGAGACTGAACACTGAACACTTATTACTACCTCGGTCTTTTATTCCGCAGATAAACAATCTGGCCGGCAATGGGTTCTTCACCCTTTTTCATGCGGTTTCTCTTCAATAATGGTTTCATTCTCAAGGCATATCGTTGTGCAATGTAGTGCATCGTGTCGCCATCTTCGGCAACATGTTGTTTGTGGTCCTTGTTGCCTTTTTTATATTTTGCTTCTATATAGAGAATTTCGTTCACCCTTACTTTACTGTCTTTTTCTATATCGTTGTAAGTGTGTAATTCCCAGTCTTTCAATGCCAAATCCTTGGTAATGCTTTGGTAACTATCACCTTCCTCCACTACAACGGTTCGCAAGCCGTTCCGCAATTCAATTTTATGCCTCGAATTTATTTTCCCAAGGGTCGAAGGTTGTATTTTAACAGGCGCAGTTTCATTTTTCAGGGAAGCCAGTTGCCGGTTATCAACATATTCGTCGTAAACATGAAGCTTATATTCCTCAATAATTTTGATTAGTCGTTGGGCGTAAGTTGGATCAGTGGCGTATCCGGCTTTTTTCAGTCCGTGCGCCCAGCCTACATAGTCTTTGGGGTCGAGTTGAAAAAGAAAGCTGTAACGGCTTCCACTCATCAGAAAATTTGAATGATCAATGTATGAAGTTTCGGCATTCGCATATTTCCTGAAACACTCCTGACTGGCATCATCATCGTGGTAGATTTTTTTGCCTCTCCATTCACTTTTGCATTTTATTCCGAAATGATTGTTTGCTTCGGTAGCAAGCCGGCTGTTTCCGTTACCCGATTCCCAACAGCCCTGTGCAAGTGTTATGCTGGCAGGAATTCCGCTGCGCTTCATTTCCGATATTGCTAATTTATAGAATTTACGGATGTATTCATCGCGGGTAAGTTGCGTTGATTGTGCAACCAACTGAATTGAAAAGAACAAAAAAGTAAATAAAATCGTATTTTTAATCATGACCATTTTAATGTGATTGCTACAAAAATAAGAAAATGTTGTTATCTAACTCAATTGGCAAATAAGAACTATTAACGTACATTTGGGCAAAACTGTTTAATATATGAAAACGACGGAAATCACGATTGTAGTACACGAATACCAAAACATTGGTGAATTGCCTGAAAATGATCAGCTTTTGTTGAATGAAGCCAGAAGAATTACTGCCCTGGCTTATGCTCCGTACTCAGGATTTCATGTTGGAGCAGCCGTTTTGTTGGACAGCGGTTTAATTGTTACCGGAAATAACCAGGAAAACTCGGCATATCCTTCAGGATTATGCGCAGAAAGGGTCGCTTTGTTTTATGCCAATGCCAATTTTCCTGATGCAGGAGTAAAAGCAATTGCAGTTTCGGCAGCTAAAAGCGGTATTTTAGTAAATGAATCGGTAAAACCCTGCGGTGCCTGCCGGCAAGCTTTGGCTGAAACGGAAGTGCGATTTGAAACTCCCATCCGTATTATTCTCGACGGACAGGATTCAATACTGGTTTTACAGGGTGTGGAGAGTTTATTGCCTTTAAGTTTTTCTAAGAAAGCACTATAAAAAAAGGGACTGTACCCGAAAGCACAATCCCCTTGACAAAAGCACAATATAAAATTAGCGCTTATTGAATTTCGATCTGACGGAACAAATTATTCTTGTACTCAACCTTTTTCGGAAGTTCGATGGTTAAAATACCATTTTTATTGGATGCTTTGATGTTGGTTACATCAACTTCCTTTGGCAATGCGAAAGAACGCTGGAATGAAGCGTACCTGAATTCTGAACGAATCACTTTTCCTTTGTTTCCTTCGCTTTCTTTTTGGTTACTTTTTTCAGAAGATACAGTAAGGATCTCGTTTTTTAAATCAATTTTAAAATCTTCTTTTTCCAGGCCGGGAGCTGCAATTTCAATCGCGAATTTTTCGTTGCTCTCGTAAATATTTACAGCCGGTGTCGATTTCCATCCACCTTCTTCAACAAAATTCGGAATCAAATTTCCACTTAAAAATTCATCAAATAAACCCGGCAAGCTTCTGGTTTTAAATACTGGTAACATAATTTAATCCTCCATTTTTTAATTAATACATTTGTTTTTATTTGTTTTCGACGGAATCATTTCAAACCTGATGCCAATGCATATCTATTTGATTGATAATGTCATAAAGTCATTTTTGCTGTCAATATTTCTGAGTCGTGAAATGTTTAAATGACAATTTTTCCGAAAATAGAGCATGTTTGTTTTTGATTGTTTCTTGAATTCAAAATCCGAAAATAGAAAAGGACCGGGAACACTTATTTTTTTGGATATATTTGTTTCGTATGTTTAAAAACCTATTTTTGCACCCATCAATTTACGCAATGGGGTGCCTGCCCGATTAAATTCGGGGTAATAAAAGGCTGAGATCACACCCACCGAACCTGATACGGATAATGCCGGCGAAGGGATGGCGAAAGGGAATAACTTGCCTCATTGGTTATTTATTAACCATTTAAAAGACAACAATGAAACGGATTTATTTGACATTGCTTTTGCAATGTGCGGTGTTTTTGGCAATGGCCCAATTCACCCTGAAAGGAACTGTAAAAAACGAAACAGGTGAGCGACTTATTGGTGCCAACCTGGCGATTTCAAACAGTTTTAGCGGTACAACTACCGATGTAAACGGTGCTTACCTGTTTAAGAACCTGAAGGCCGGAACTTACAATTTGACATTCTCTTACATTGGGTATGAAAAACAAACTGCAGAAGTGAAAATCAGCGGTAATCAGACTTTTGATATCGTGATGAAACATGACAACATTCTGGCGGAAGAAGTTCTGGTTTCGGCTACCCGTGTGAAGGAAAAGACTCCGGTAGCTTTTACAACAGTCGGGAAGTCGGAAATTCAGGACAAAAACATGGGGCAGGATATTCCTTATTTACTTGGATTAACACCTTCATTTGTGGCCACTTCTGATGCCGGAACTGGCGTGGGATATACCAATTTCAGGATTCGCGGAACCGATTTAAACCGCATTAACGTTACTGTTAACGGCATTCCGATGAACGATGCCGAATCGCACGGAACCTGGTGGGTCGATATTCCTGATATTGCCTCCTCAGCCGATAATATTCAGGTACAGCGCGGTGTCGGAACTTCCACAAACGGTGCTGCGGCTTTCGGAGCCACCATCAATCTGCAAACCACCACCATCAACAAAGATGCATTTGCCGAATACAGCACATCCGCCGGTTCGTTCGGAACCATGAAACATTCGGTTGGCGTGGGTTCAGGTATCATCAAAGAAAAATTCACTTTCGATGCGAGGTTGTCGAAAATCAGTTCCGATGGTTTTATCGACCGCGCTTCGGCTGACCTGAAATCATTTTTTCTTTCAGGAGGATATTTTACACCGAATACGATTCTGAAAGTCAATATTTTTTCAGGATTGGAAGACACCTACCAGGCCTGGAACGGCGTGCCTTCGGTTCGTCTGAACAACGATGCTGAGGGGATGCAGCGGTATGGAGATCATTGGCTATACAGCCAGAAACAGGTGGACGAAATGGTGAATTCAGACAGCCGCACCTATAATTTGTACACCTACGAGAATGAGATTGACCATTATCAGCAAGATCATTATCAGTTGTTGTTTTCGCGCAAATTGAATGAGGTTTTCCATTTCAATGCAAGTCTTTTTTATACCGCAGGGAATGGTTATTACGAACAATTCAAGGAAAATGGAAAACTTGCTGATTATCTGATCACACCTCCGGTAATTGGAGGGGAAACAATCAAAAAATCGGATTTGATTCGGCGAAAATGGCTTGCAAACGATTTCTACGGAACCACATTTTCGGTGAACAGAAAGCTGGAAACCAATGAATTTACTTTTGGTGGAGGCTACAATGTGTACGATGGGGATCATTTTGGAAAAGTAATCTGGGCACGAAATGCAGGAACTTCAGGAATGAATCACGAGTGGTACCGCGGAACCGGGCTGAAAAAAGACTTTAACGTGTATGCCAAATACAACTACGAATTGGCTGAAAACCTGAACTTGTTTGCTGATTTCCAGTACCGTACCATCGATTACGAAATTACAGGTACCGACGATGATTTGCGCGACCTGAAACAATCGCACAGTTTTGAGTTTTTCAATCCGAAAGTGGGTATTTATTATCAGTTGAACGATCAGCAAAACATGTATGTAAACTTTGCCCGCGCCAACAGGGAACCCAACCGCGACAATTATGTGGATGCCGATCCTGATGGAAAGGCACCGACTTTTGAAACTCTGAACGATTTTGAGTTTGGCTACAAATTCAATACTTCCCGTCTGGCTTTGGGCGTGAATGCATATTACATGTTGTACCAAAATCAGTTAATCCTGACTGGCGAAATCAATGATGTGGGTGCGCCGATAATGACCAATGTGGACAATAGTTACCGCGCCGGACTGGAACTGATGGCCGGAATGAAGCTTACCGAAAAGTTAAAATGGGATGTAAATGTTACTTTGAGCAAAAACAAAATCAAGGATTTTACCGATTATGTGGATGACTGGGACAATGGCGGACAGATTGCAACCGAGCTGGGAACTACTGATCTGGCTTTTTCTCCTGAAGTAATTGCCAACAGTCAAATCAGCTGGATGGCCGCCAAAGGATTGAATGTTAGTTTGCAAACTTATTCGGTAAGCAAACAGTACATCGACAATACCGCGAGTGAAGACCGAAAACTAAATGGTTATCTGCTGAACAATCTAAAAATGACTTATCGGGTATCCCAAAAATTCGCCAAAGAGCTGAACCTGCATTTTATGGTGAACAACCTGTTCGACACCGAATATGAAAACAACGCCTGGGTTTATTCCTATGTTTTGGGCGGCGAGCGTTTTGCTATGGACGGATATTTTCCGCAGGCAGGAATGCATTTTCTGGCTGGGATTGATATCAAGTTCTAAGGCAAAAGTGATCAGTGTTCAGTCTCAGTTTTCAGAATACATTCTGAATTTTGTTACTTGAACCGAAATTCTGTAACTAAAGAATTCTCTCGTCCGTCGGCTGAAGCCAGACGGCAAAGGATATCGCTTTTGTCCAAATAATTGCGATATTCTTTGCCGTTTTTTTTAGAATGATTCGAAAAATTCCCGTTTGGTTTCTTCTGGACACTGCAAACTGTGACTGAACACTTCCAACTGCTTTACTGGTTCATGTCTTTCAAAATCTTCTCCACTTCTGCTTCCGTTTTGTGCAGTTTGTCTTTGCAGATGGTGATCAACGCCGAAACACGGGTTACCTGTTCCGAAAGTTCATCCACATCCAGTTCTTCATTTTCAATCTTTTCCAGAATTTCTTCAATTTCTGTAATCGCTTCTTTGTAAGTTACTTTTTTCGTTGCCATATTAATTTAGTTCAAAGTTTCAAGTTCCATGTTTCAAGTTTCGCTTCGATTGGGCGTCATGCTGAACTTGTTTCAGCATCCCTCAATATTTCAATAAGTTAAAGTCATTAAAACCAACTATTTTGGTCTGATTTTACTTCATTCTTATTTGGATATTCGATATTCATTATTGACTATTGGATATTCTTTTCACTGTACTTTCCAAAGTCCCATCGCTCAGTCTTGTTTCGAGCAGATCGCCTTCCTTAACCAATTGTACCGATTTTAGAATTTTTCCTTTCAGCATTGTCAGTGAATATCCACGTTTCAGGATATTTTGCGGATCGACCAACCGAAGTTTTTCCTGAATCAAATTTAGATTTTTCTTTTCAGTTCGGATTGTTTCAAACGTTCTGATTTTAATTATATCCTGAAATTGTTTCAGAAGGTTTTTGCTTTTCAAAATCTGCCCTTTGAAAATATAATTCATTTTATTTCCTGATTGTTCCAGCTGATGGTTCTGGCGGGTGACAAATCGGCTGGTCAGGTTTTTCGTGTTGGTAGTTAACTGTTTCAGATCAGTATATTGGTTTTTCAGGAAAGCTGCTGAACGGTTTTTAAGTTGAATCCCGGCAATGTTTAACCGGTTTTGCTGGGCAACAATCATCTGATTTACCATATCATTTAACTGATCGGCTGTATCGTTCAGCCTATTTTTATTTTCTTCGAGCTGATCGTTCACCAGTTCCGTAAAGTGTTTCTCCAATTCGTTCAGTTGCTGCGAAAACTGCAATGCTCCCGTAATCAGGAACTCGGCAACAGCGGTGGGCGTTTTCATGCGGGTATGCGCCACCAGGTCAATCACTGTGTCGTCTTTGTCGTGCCCAATTCCGGTAATTACCGGAAGCGGAAACTGTGCCACATTGAAAGCGAGATCGTAGTTATCGAAACAAGCAAGATCAATTTGCGCCCCGCCGCCACGAATAATCACCACGGTATCAAACAAATCCTCGTATTCGAAAATCTGCTCAAGTGCTTTGGTGATGCTGCCGGGAGCTTCATTTCCCTGCATCACTGCCGGAAACAGTTTAGTGTAAAAAACAAATTTGTGCGGATTATTGTGCAATTGGTCCACGAAATCCTGCAATCCTGCGGCAGTGGGAGAGGAGATGATAGCGATACGCTGAGGAACCAAAGGCAATTCAAGTTCCTTGTTCATTTCAAGGACTCCGTCTTCTTCTAATCGACGGATGATTTCGCGGCGTTGCCGGGCCATATCGCCCAATGTATAAACCGGATCAATATCGCGGATGTTCAGACTGAAACCATATACTTCGTGGTATTCAACTTTGGCGTGCAAGAGTACTTTCAGCCCTTCCGTAAAAGCTTGTCCTGAAGTAGTTTCAAAGTAAGGTTTAAGCATCCTGAAAGTGTACGACCAGATGGTAGCGCGACAACGTGCAATCACTGTGTCGGTTCCCTGTTCAGTTTCAATCAGGTCGAGGTAACAATGTCCGCTTCGGTTCACGGTCATTTCACTGATTTCAGCTTTCACCCAAACAGGAAGTGAAAAAGTGTCGTCCAGACTGCCTTTTACCTGACGTTGTAATTCGAATAGAGAAAGTTGCTGATCGTTCATTTAAAAAGTTTCAAGTTTCAAATTCAAAGTTTCAGGTTCAAGTTTCCAGTTCCGAACACTGCTTCTGAACACTGATCACTATTCTGTTTTTATCAGTTTAAATTGTTGTTTTTTTTCGCCTGACTGAATGTTCATGATCAAAAAACCTTTAGGCAAATTTCCAAGATTCTTCAACAATATGGTTTCGGTGGCTGCAAATGTTGACTCCCATATATTTAACCCTTGCATGGAATAAATGGTGATACGGCAATTTTCGACTCTTTCCGGATTCAAATTCCTGAGAAATATATAATCGAAAAACGGGTTTGGTGAAATTGTCCAGCCACTTTGAGCTTTTAAATCGTTCGCGAAATTCACTTTCAGGTATTTATCAGCTTTTTCAAAATCAGGAATTCCGTAACCAAGCAGCGAATCTGGTTTGCTGTATTGATGAGCGCTTTGTTCGATGGCCATTTTAACCTGTTTGACGTTTGCCCATGGATTTGCCTGCAACAAACATGCGCCCATTCCGGCCATAACCGGCGATGAAAAGGAAGTTCCACTCGAAGTGCCCGGCACACCGCCACTGGTTACCAGATAGGTTGCCGAACCC
>JAUYEQ010000167.1 GCA_030691295.1 Bacteroidota bacterium | reverse complement strand
AGACAAATACGGCAAAATTGCAACCCTGGAAAAATCGGTTGAACCAACTTTGGTCTCCAACCTTGCAGGCGAAAATGTCACTGATTTGGTTGCTTCAAAAGACAATCTGTTCTATCAAAGCAATTCCGCCAGTAGTGAACTTCCGCTAAAAGATGGCGTGATTATGGAATTCCCCGGTCAGGGCAAAGCAAAAACCGCCAAATTATCCATTCATGCCAAGAATTCAATTGTTCTCGATTACATGCTGGGACAGTTTCACGATATGTTTGGTTCTGCATATTCAGGATACATGAAAAAACAAAAAAATGCTTCGGCTGACCAGATGCACCAATGGAGCCGGAATCAGGGCATTCCGCTGTCTTTGTATGTTGAACGTGATGGAAACTGGGAATTTGTGGATTATTACAATGTAGCCGGGCCCATGAAATTTAAAGATGATGTGCTTTCGGTTCCGTTGAATGGAAATGAAACAGATCCGTTAAGAATGAAACTTGAATTCGGTAACTTCTTGTGGGAAATTGATTATGCATCGGTTGATTATTCATCTGAAGTACAGGTAAAATCTTACATGGTTCCGGTGAAAACTGCCATTACTGAAGCTGAAAAAGACATAGCCGCATTGCTGCAAAAATCTGATAATAAATACTATACCCAGCCAACAATGGACAATCAGGCGGTGGTTACCTTCGAAATGCCTGAATTGACCGATCAAAACCGAACCATATTTCTCCACAGCAAAGGCTGGTACGAGATACTCCGCAATCCGGAGGGAAAGCCTGACATTGAGAAACTGAAAGCATTCAGAAACCCGGGGCATTTTAACCAATTTGTAAACCAGCAAATGAAAAAAATGGAACAACTGGTATCACAACCATAAAGAATCAAAATATGTAAAGTCAGGTAATCGATTTTATTGGAACATCGATTATTGCGGTTATCCTTCAAGAAACCTTGAAAGCCTTATCCAAAGTGAATTTCTGCGAAACAGAAAGAATGGAATCAACGGAAATGGAGAACAGCCAAAACTACAGACACTGATTTGGGGAATCACCAATCGTTGCCTTTTTTGGATACCACCAGCGAAAAATGGGTTGTTTTGGAGCAGGTAACCGTTACATTTATGCAGATCCCAACGGTGATGTTCATGCCTGCCCTTTCTGCCGCGGAAAAATGGGCAACTTGCTGGAAGAACCATTCGGGCAAATCATTAAAAAAGTAAAAGGTGTTGGATGTCACGAGTTTAAAAGCCAGTTATCTGTCAGTGAAAATTCAAATTGGAATCCTTAAAAAAAAAATCGTTTTCTGTTAATTCAACCTATTTTCCCCAAGGATATTCCAATAAAATCACCCGTTTACCAAAAAACCATAATCCCGACCGTACCGAAGCATTTGATCCGAATATTCCTCATCGTACGAAATCAGCACATCGGCAGGCGTTCCGCAAGGGTAAGTTTTAAGCTGATAAACAGGATTTAAAAATCCGGAATATGGAGCCAGATCCAGCTTTTTAAAACGCGCCAATATTTCCTTGTGAAGCGTCCGGTCAACTTTTACAGCATAATTTTCGACCAGTTGTTTGGCGGCCTCAAAATCACCTTCCGACTTAATCCGTTGTATTTCTTTCAGCAATTGGCCAAACAATTCCCTTAACGCCTGATAATCATTTATCCTGACATAAGTCTTTTCTTCTGAGCTGACGAATTCGACCACATTTTGTGCTTTCCCCGCTTCGTAAACCCATCGGGCAATCAGCTGACGGTTTCGCATGTGCGATTCTTCAATGTCTTTACCAGGTTCTATGCGAGTCAATTGTGTCAGCAGTCCATTTCTCAGATAAACATCATATTCGGCTTTGGCAGCTTCAACCGAAGGTAGCAATCCAAGTTGAAGCATTTGGTTGTCAATCATATAATATAGCGCAAAAAGATCGGCACGTGTTTCTTCGATGGTCGAATAATAGTTTTTCAGGTTTTCGGTACTCACCCCATCCAGCACTTTTCCGGAGCCATGGCCTAAACATTCGTGCAAATCGGTGTGCAGGTTTCCGGCCAGATAGCCAAATTGCCGGGCCCTTTCAATTTCCTCCACCGAACCC
>JAUYEQ010000157.1 GCA_030691295.1 Bacteroidota bacterium | reverse complement strand
AGAAATTCAAACAGTTCCGCAAAAAATTTTGGTGAAGGGATGGGACAGCTTCCCATTTGCCATTGAAACAGCTAATTATGGCACATCCTTTTTGCAGTCGAAAGAATTTTTAGCACTCAAAGTACCTTCAGTGATTATTCACGATGAATACAATATCATTTTAAATCCACTTCACCCGGACATACAATTTTGCAAAATCATCAGCACAAAACCATTTATTTTCGACAAGCGGGTTTCAAAAGACTATTCATAGCTGTTTAAATATCAGCAGGGACTTCGGTCCCTGTTTTTGTTTTCGACCTATTAATATTACTTTCGGCCTGATAAACGAAAAACCAGAAGCGATTTATGGAGATTATTCAGGTTGAGAATAAAAAAACAATAGCTGCATTCCATGAGCTGCCAATAGTTATTTACAAGAAGGATCAGAATTGGGTTCCTCCTTTGAGGATAATGATCGAGAACATTTTTGATCCTCAGAAGAACACTGGTTTTCAGCAGGGCGACGCGCGCCGTTGGTTGGTTACAGACAAAGGAAAAACGATTGGTCGGATCGCTTCATTTTACGATCGCAGCAAAATTGAGGAAGGGAGTGAACAGGTTGGATTTATTGGCTTTTTTGAATGTTTCGACAATGATGAAGCAGCGTGTCTTCTTTTCGATACCGCCCGTGATTGGCTGAAAAATGAAGGTTTCACAGCAATGGACGGACCGGTAAATTTCGGCGAAAACTTTTTTAACTGGGGTTTGCTGGTCGATGGATTTCAGCAGCAAGGTTTTGGAATGCAGTACAATCCTACCTATTACAAACAGCTTTTCGAAAAATACGGATTTCAAACTTATTACCAGCAATTCAGTTTTCATTTAGACATTTCCAGTCCCGATTTGCCCGACCGGTTTTGGAAAATTGCTGAATGGGTCGCAAAAAAGAAGGATTTTCATTACAAAACCTTTTCATTCAAGGAGCAAGACCGGTACATCGACGATTTTTTAACCATCCATCAGAATGCCTGGGGAAAACATACGAACTACAAACCCATCGACCGCAAGGATTTACAATCGCTTATCAAGGATGCAAAAATGCTGATCGAAGAAGAATTCATCTGGTTTGTTTATTATAAAGAGGAACCAATTGCATTTTTCATGATGATTCCAGACATGAACCAAATTTTCAAACACCTGAAAAGCGGAAAACTGAGTCTGTTCAATATTTTGAAACTGCTTTACCTTCGGCAGAGAAAAACAATGACCCGATGCAGGGTATTGGTAATGGGCGTAATACCTAAATTTCAGGGTACCGGAATCGAATCTGGAATTTTCTGGCAACTGCGGCAGGTGATGCTGAAAAAATCGTGGTACAAAGAGGTGGAATTGAGCTGGGTAGGCGATTTTAATCCGAAAATGATAAAGCTTTTTGATTCAGTTGGAAGTAAATACGCCAAAACTCACGAAACATTGCGTTATTTGTTCGATCGGAACAAACCTTTCGAACGGCTACCAATCATAGAATAAATCATAATAAAATCAGCCTTTCTACTTAGTGAATGTATGCCCGAAACATCGTAAATTGAACACAAAATCAAAAAAACCATGCAAATCATAGAAGTCACTGATAAACAAACCCGAATGCAATTTCACGAGGTTCCGCACCTCATCTATAAAAACGATCCAAACTGGCCCAGCCCGTTGCACGGAATGGTTGAGGATGTTTTTACTCCTGAAAAAAATCCATCGTTCAAAACCGGTGATGCAATTCGCTTTGTCCTGAAAGATGAAAAAGGGCAACTGCTGGGTCGGATCGGAGCTTTTTTTAATCTGAAGAAGGTTCACACATTTGAACAGCCCACCGGTGGATGTGGCTTTTTTGAATGTGTAAATGATTTGGATGCCGCAAAAATGTTGTTCAATGCAGCACGCGACTGGCATAAAAAACATGAAATAGAAGCCATGGACGGTCCGGTTAATTTCGGCGAAAACTATATGAACTGGGGATTGCTCGTTGATGGATTTATGCACCAGGGATTTGGAATGCCATACAATCCGCCATATTACATCGACTTGTTCAGGCAATATGGCTTTGAAGTTTATTTTGAACAATACAGTTACCATTTGGATTACAGCAAACCCTTTCCGGAGCGTTTCTGGAAAATTGCTGAATGGGTAGCAAAAAAACCGGGATATACCTTCGAGCATTTATCGTTTGATAAAATCGAAAAATTTATCGACGACTTTTGTTACATCTATGATGAAGCTTGGCGTTTTCACGAACATTTTCAGCCACTCGACAAAGATGAGATCCGCGATTTCATAAAAACAGCAAAATCCATCATCGATCCTGAAATGGTCTGGTATGCTTATCACGATGGCGTTCCGATTGCATTGTTTGTGATGATTCCCGACATCAACCAAATCCTGAAAAAGCTGAACGGCAAGCTGAATTTCGTCAGCATCCTGAAGTTCCTTTATTACAAACGCACAAAAGTAATGACCCGCACCCGGATTTTGATCATGGGAGTGACACCCAAATATCAAAAATCAGGCATCGAATCGGCAATTTTCTGGCATCAGGATAAATTCATGAAACACAAACCTGAATACAAGGAAGTAGAAATGTCGTGGGCAGGCGACTTTAATCCAAAAATTATTGCTCTATATAAGTCAGTTGGCGGTGTTCATGTAAAAACGCACTACACAATGCGATACCTTTTTGACCGAAGCAAACCGTTTAAAAGGGTTCCTATTATTGGCTTAGATGAATAAATTAAGAATTAAGGAATTATTGAACTGAAATATTTGGAAATTACATTCTTGTATGTAACTTTGCCAGCCGATAAAAATAATGTAAAGAGAATCAAAATGAGAAAAGGGATACATCCAGAAAATTACCGCACTGTTGCATTCAAAGATATGTCAGACGGTCATGTTTTTATTACAAAATCTACGGTTAAAACCAAAGAGACAGAAGTTGTTGACGGCGTTGAATACCCGGTTGTAAAACTTGAAATTTCAAGCTCATCGCATCCGTTCTATACCGGAAAAATGAAACTTGTTGATACTGCAGGGCGTGTTGATAAATTCAATACCAGATATTCAAAACACATGGAAAACAGAAAAAAATAATTCTGTTGCTGAAAAATATTCAAAAAGCTTCGCCAACGCGAGGCTTTTTTTTTGTCATTTTTTAAGACCTTCGCAGCAGACAACGCTTTGGCATGGCTATTGCAAAAATCTGCACTGCTATTTTAAACTGATTGTAAACGGTCAGTATGTCATGTAACACCGAACGAAATTTTATAGAACGAGAAAAATCAAATTATGCAGAATATATTATTTTCAAGCCTGATGGACGATGATGCTGATTTCATTCCGATCATAGCTGACGGGGATGAGTCGGAATTAACCAATGTTGAATTTCCTGACATTTTGCCAATTTTGCCATTGCGGAATACGGTTATGTTTCCCGGAGTGGTATTGCCTATCAGTGTTGGAAGGCAGAAATCATTGCAATTAATTCAAGAAGTTTACCGCGGAAACCGCTTGATCGGAACCGTTGCACAAAAAGACGGAAGTATTGACGATCCAGGTCAGGCAGATCTTTATGAAATAGGAACAATTGCACAGATATTGAAAATCCTGGAAATGCCAGATGGTACAACATCGGTAATTATTCAGGGTAAACGGAGGTTTGAAATTCAGGAATACACCCAGGAATTTCCCTACCTGAAAGCAAAAGTGAATCCGCTAATCGATATTCAACCACAGGATGATTCTGTCGAATTTTCAGCAGTAGTTGGGTCATTGAAAGATTTGTCGATAAAAATCGCACAATATTCGTCTCAGATTTCCCCTGAAGCTTCGTTTGCTGTAAAAAATATCGAGAACTCAACCTTCCTGATAAATTATATCTGCTCGAATGCCGATCTGAAAGTGGAAGAAAAACAGGTAATGCTTGGTATTAGCGAACTTAAAGAGCGTGGAATACAAGCCATTAGCTACCTTGTACGCGAAGTTCAGATGGCCGAACTGAAACGTGATATCCAAACCAAAGTTAAAGCCGAACTTGATCAGCAACAGCGGGAATACCTGCTGAACCAACAGATGAAAACAATTCAGGATGAATTGGGGGGCAGCCCGGCAGAACAGGAAATTCTGGAGTTGAAAGAACGTGCAAAAGATAAAAAATGGAATGAAGATGTCGCAAAACTCTTTGAAAAAGAGGTTCATAAGTTGTCTCGTTTAAATCCGGCAGCCGGCGAATATTCGGTTCAATATTCCTATTGCCATACCCTGCTCGAACTTCCATGGAACGAGTATTCCACAGATAATTTTGACTTGTTGCGTGCTGCAAAAGTACTTGACGAAGATCATTACGGGCTGGAAAAAGTGAAAGAAAGAATACTCGAACATCTTTCAGTTCTGAAATTGAAGAACGACATGAAAGCGCCCATTTTGTGCTTGTACGGTCCTCCCGGAGTGGGAAAAACTTCGCTTGGCCGTTCGATCGCAAAAGCACTCGACCGCAATTATGTGCGGATGAGCCTCGGTGGACTTCACGACGAAGCTGAAATTCGCGGACACCGCAAAACATATATCGGTGCAATGCCTGGTCGCATTTTGCAGAACATTAAAAAAGCGAAATCATCCAATCCTGTATTTATTTTAGATGAAATTGATAAAGTTTCTCAGGATTTCCGTGGCGACCCGGCTTCAGCTTTGCTTGAAGTGCTTGATCCGGAGCAAAATTTTGAGTTTCACGACAATTATGTGGAACATGAATACGACTTATCGAAGGTAATGTTTATTGCAACTGCCAATACGCTGAATACAATTGCCCCAGCTCTACGCGACCGGCTTGAACTAATTGAAGTAAGCGGTTATCTGGTGGAAGAAAAAATTGAAATCGCGAAACGCCATTTGATTCCCAAACAACTTACAAACCATGGCATTGAATTAAACAATGTAATTTTTCCTGATGAAGTTATCCGACACATTATTGAGAATTACACCCGCGAATCAGGAGTGAGGGAACTTGATAAAAAAATTGCGAAAACCTGTCGGCGCATGGCCAAGAAAATCGCTTTTGAAGAGGAATACAACAAAACGCTCACTAAAACCGATATCAGGGAATACCTCGGGGTAACCCAATACACAAAAGAGATTTATCAGGGAAATGAATTTGCCGGGGTTGTTACCGGATTGGCCTGGACTGCAGTTGGCGGTGAGATTCTCTATGTTGAAACTAGCCTGAGCAAAGGAAAAGGTTCGCTGACACTGACCGGAAATCTGGGCGATGTAATGAAAGAGTCAGCCATGTTGGCGCATGAATATATTCGTAGCCATGCGGAGCAACTTGGACTGAATCCTGAATTGTTTGACAGATACAACGTGCATGTTCATGTTCCTGAAGGAGCAATTCCCAAAGACGGGCCGTCTGCCGGAATAACGATGGTAACTTCTATTACATCGGCTTTTACGCAGCGCAAAATCAGGGAAAACCTTGCAATGACCGGAGAAATCACACTTCGTGGAAAAGTATTGCCTGTTGGCGGAATCAAGGAAAAAATACTTGCAGCCAAACGAGCCGGAATAAAGGAAATTATTCTTTCGGAAGCCAACCGGAAAGATTTGGAAGAAATAAAGGAAGTTTATATTGAAGGTTTAATTTTCCACCATGTGAACACAATTCAGGAAGTATTGGACATTGCGTTACTTGAAGACAAAGTAGATCATCCTTCCAAAATTGAATAAAAGCTCAGAATATTTAAACAGAACGGCGGCCAATGATTGGTCGCCGTTCTGTTTTTTATAAAACTATATCCTGATCAAAATGATGGAAATATATTCAGTTTTTCGAAATTGAGAATATTGTTTCTGGAAATGGATTCTTCGAATAGTTTTTGATTGTAACGAAGAATACAAATCTCTTTCTTTTTGTCGATGCGATACAAATAGTTCAGATTCACACAAGTTGATCTGTTGATCTGAAAGATAAGTGAAGAATTGAGTAAAAGGATAAGACTGTTGAGATTTCTGGTTACTGTTTCAAAGGTTCCATCCTGAAGATAAACATACGTACCGTTTGTATTGGATTTGATGTAAACAATATCATTGAGGTCAACAAAAATATAACTGTGGTAGGTCGGAAGTTTTACTTTTATAACATTTCCCTGCGATTGTCTAAATTTGTCGAGCTTTTGTTCCTGTTTTTTCTTTTCTTTTCTGGCAATGTATTTATTAATCACATTTTCAAGGTCTTCAAGACAAAATGGTTTGGTTAAAAAATCTAGAGGTTCGATTGACAAGGCATTGTAGGCATAGTTTTGATACGCAGTTGTAAAAACAATTTCCGAATGGAGATTTTCAGTCCTGACAGATTCTGCGACCTGCAATCCGGTCATATCAGGCATATCAACATCAAGAAATATGATATCGGGAAATAATTCAATAATAAGTCCGAGTCCGGCTTTGGCATCGGTACTTTTTCCAATAATCGTAATATTCTGAAAATAATGTAAGAAAATCTCGAGCAAATTTATTGCTTCGGGATCATCGTCAATAATAATGGCTGAAATCTCACTTTTATCCAACATATCTTATTCAAAATCAGTTCTGTTAAGTGCTTTCATCTGCAATCTTGATCCTTTAATTTCATATTCCAACCCATTTACCGATAAGATCAATGTATCTGTCGTTGGAAAAACTTTGCGAATATAATTCTTGTTTACAACCGTTGACCGGCTGATTCTCACAAAATTGAAAGGATTAAGAATTTGTTCAATTTTGGACAGGAACATATTGGTCAATTCTCTGTTTTTATTTACAAAATGCAGTTCAGTATAATGCCCTTCTGCTTTGCAAAACAATATTTCGTTTGGGTTTATCAGCGTATAACCTTTGGCTGTAGTAAATTTAAATCTGTGATCGTCCTGTTTTTTCTCAATTATCTCATCTATCAAGTTAAATAAATTTGCCTGCTTGTCTGGCTGAACCTTTTCCAGAATTTTTCCCAGTTCGGTTTTTACTAATGGTTTCAGCAAATAATTATATACTTCATAGCGGATTGCGTCCACAGCATATTTTTTTGATTTTGAAACAAATACAACAGTAGTATTCGGAAGTTTCGTCTGAATGAATTTGATGATTTTTTTTCCTGTTTTCCCTTTCACAGGATATTCTAAAAATATTATATCCGGATTGACATCAATCACTTTTAACAATGCGACATCAGTATCAGATGCAGTTTCTATGATCGAAACCATAGGATAAAACCCGAGCAAATTTTTAAGATGCTCTTGAGCTGCCACATCACTTTCAATAATTAAAGTGCTTATTTGATCTTTTCCCATAAAAGAACCGTAATTTGATATTGAAGGAATAAAGATAGCGTTATATGCGTTGCCTGATATCAAATACCTTTGAATCCTTGACAGATAAATGAAATTTCAAAAACATTTCATTGATTTTATCGAACAATTAAATTTTAACAATTTATTTTCTCTAAAACGAACCATTCACAGAAATAAAAAATCGCCCTACCTGTCAATGAATTAATCCAATTTGCGTGTCTTTAACGATTGTTTTTCCAATGCCAATTTCACTGTAAGATATTTTTTTATATTTATAGCAAGAAACCATTGATAGAATTGTTTGTTCTATCATGGAAGTTTTAAAAACGGTACCAATTTACACAAAATACTAAACCTATTGGAATGAGTAAATCTATTCTTCTTCATTATTTTCCTATGCGTTTAAAAACATTTATCTCTCTGGTTTTATTATCATTTTTTTTATGCTCCGGAATTTCGTTAACAGCCAATTCTTCACAAGATGATTCTGAAGAATTTGTTGAAGATCATTCTCATG
>JAUYEQ010000270.1 GCA_030691295.1 Bacteroidota bacterium | reverse complement strand
ATCTACTCAAGTCCGATGGACTATCTCGAACAGAACGAAAAAATCTGATATATATGAAAGCCAACTACTGTATTCGAAAACAAAGATGTAATCAATGTATTTCTCCCCTCAGTCGGAGGGGGCGGGGGAGGCTTTTAGATTGGGGGAGGCTTCTATGATTTCCATCGTTGGCGCGGGTCCGGGCGATCCTGAATTACTGACGGTAAAGGCGCTGAAACGCATTCAGGAAGCGGATTGTATTTTACACGATGCATTGGTGAGCGACGAAATTCTAAACCTGTCAAGACCTGATGCTCAGCGGATTTATGTTGGAAAATTGTATCAGGACGGACAGGATCAGACAGACCGGCAGGAATGGATCAATCAGATGATTATAGATTTGGCTTCGAAAGGACAAAAAGTGGTTCGCCTGAAATCAGGAGATCCGATGATTTTTGGTCGTGGTGCCGAAGAAATCCGGTTTTGTATTGAAAACAACCTCGACTATGAAGTGATTCCCGGAGTAACTTCAGCGCTTGGCGCCGCTTCTTTGTATGGAATTCCACTTACCGAGCGTGGCAAAAACAGCATGGTTCTTTTTGGTACCGGGAATTATCGTGAAGGTGATTTCTGTGATCTGGAATCTTTTGTTTCAGTGCTGAATTCAGGTTCTCCGATTATCTTTTATATGGGGCTGAGTAAGTTGGTAAAACTGGCGCAGCGGTTGATTGAAAATTCTCTTTCTTCCGAAATAAAAGTCCAGATTCTAAGCAAAGTTTCGCAGCCCGGTGCCTGCACTTTCGAAGGCACACTCGGAAACATTGAACAGCTGATGGTCAGTGAAAAACCGCCCATGCCAGCGCTTGTTATCATTGGCAAAAATGTAGAAAGACTTAGGTAAGGGTGCACGACAAAATTCATAAATTGATAATTTCAGTTTTTCAGTTATCAATTTTACTTGCAATTCTGAAGGGATTTAATATTAATAGCTCCGGATGGAATCCGGGGTAAAATAATGATAGACAACAACAACCCTGCAAATGGTTGAATATCAAAGACGAACAAATTCAACCCTTCGCAGGGTTGAAAAAACTATCCTTCCCGTACCCCCTGAGTTTCACTCAGGGCTATTCACATTCAACCACTTCGTGGTTAATTTTTCAAAAGGGAATTTTGTTGTACACCCTCAGGTAAGGTTTTTATATTTTTACCACCTTTTGAGTTGAAGTACCTTTCTCAGAAGAAATAATTACCGAATAGATTCCCGGCACAAAATGGGCAATGTTGAATGAACAGCTTTCAGTAATGCATGATTCAAGGCAAATATTACCATCCATTGTCACAATTTTTTAATTTAAATCCTGAATCCCGCTGAATTCAATATTTAGTAAGCCCTTGTTCGGATTTGGAAAAATCTGAATGTCAGGAAAATTGCTGTTTAATTCGAATTCTCCGGTATTTGCGGTGTATTTATCAGGATCGGTTTCAGGAACAATTCCCGTATTTCCGCCGGCGCATTTACCAATGGCATCAATAAAAGCAGTTCCATCTTTTTCCCCGCTGCAATCGTAACTGAGATCAACAAATTTTGACAGCAACCGAATGTAGTTAACCTGGTAGCCGCAACTGTTTTCTGTTACTTCCCACGAATTCAGTGGCCAGCTGGTATTAAAATCTTTGTACGATTTCTGTACAGGCTGATTCTTCGGAGGTGCAATTGATTCGGAAGTACAAACGCCATTGTTGGCAGCCGATCCGCAACCTCCGGGGCAACATCCGTCCCAATTGTACGAAGGATTTGGTCCTCCGGTAAGAAAGCCCGGAGCCGGTCCGTAAGTCGATTTTCCAACACGGTCCCATTTGGCACTTTTGTCGGTAAACCAGCTGTGATAAAACTCGTTCACTCCATTTTCCGCACCATACCTGTACATGTTCGACAGGTAAACCATGTTCAACGGATTCACTCCGTGTATATAATGGATGTAACCAATTGCTGCATTTTCGGCAGTTGCATTTTTTGTGGGGTCGATCCCGAATGCAATCAAATTGTAAAACATGTTTCCCTGTATGCTTTTAATTGAATTGCTTCCCCATGTATAATCTTTAATGTGAGCCATATACGGATCTTTTTTTGTGGTAAACGCAGGCATGTTTTCAGATCCGTTCAGCATGGCATTTTTATAGGTGGTTTTTATTTTATCAACCACTGATAGTGTTGCTCCACTGATTGTGGTGTAATAAAGCAATGTTTCCTGATTGTCTGGTTCAAATGGAAAAGCAAAATTCCATTCAATCAAGTGGGTTTTAGCATAGTTGGCATCAAAAAAGTTTTTGTAAACGGCATCTCCGGTCACATCAAACAAATAGCAGGCTGCCTCTAGTTTGGCCATCAGGCGGCCATAGTCGTCAACTTCCTGCTTTCCGGCACCGATTCCAAGCGAACCATAAGCTGCATCGTTGTTTTGAAACAATACCTTTGGATTTGCTTCTGCCCAATTCCATGCCTGGATTGCCCGTTTCTGAAGGGTATCGGCATAAACTTCCATTCCGAGACTGCGGTAAACTTTGGCGGCTATCGCAAGTGCGGCCGAGGTATTTAGTGTTGCTGAAGTATTTGGCGAACCATAAAGACTTTGGCCGGTAGCTTTCGATGGCGGACTGGCATGTGATTCACTTACAATGCTCAAAACGCTTCCATTTTTTAGCTGCAACCTAAGTAAATGATCAATTCCCCATTTGGCTTCGTCCAGTAAATCCGGAATTTTGTTTCCTGACTCCGGAATGTTGTAATTATCGCCCCACGCTTCAGGTCGTTCCAGATAAGCCTTCATCATTTCAACAACATAATTAGCGGTCCAGTTGGTGTATTTGTTGTAATCACCTGCATCGTACCATCCGCCGCTTACATCGCGTTCTGTTGCAGCATTGTTCTTATCGTTATAAATGCGACAGTTTTTGTCCTGTAAATTGCCAATATGACTGGCTCCATCGGCCCAGGCTTTTCCGGCAAAAGCAGCGTCTTTCGGAAAGCCAACACGCTGATAATAGAAAGTACGCATCGCGTGTTTGAGCACTTCATTGTAAATAGCTGATGAGATTCTGAATTTACCGGATGCTTTCTGGTTGTCAACATCCAGCACGTAATAATCGCCAAAAGCAGTAACCGATGAAAAATCAAAATGCCAGATTTTATCACCCGATGAAGCATCTGTGGTTCCGTTTTTCCATGCAACTGGTTTGCCGGTAAATACAGCATTACCGGTTTCGGTGCTTATTACCGAATAGTTTGCTCCCGGAATATATGTTTCAGTATTGTCAAAACCAACCTGCGGACTTTTTAACACGGCTATTTTGCTTGAACTCGGCAAATATCCAAATTGATCAACGATGATGAATTTGCTGAACGACTGGGAAAAGGCAGTCATTGATAACAAAATAAAAGCAAAGATGTATGTAAGTCTAAGCATAGTTTTTTAGTCCTTAAATTACACCACAAAAATACTACTTCACAAGACTTTAGACTATAACAAATAAAACAAGGGTGTCATAAATCAGTTAAAGATTGAAAATTACAATTTGAAGAAATGATTGGTTCAGACCAAATATTTATGTCAACAAGTCAGTAGAAGTTTAATTATCCTGAAATTATTTCCGTATATCCACTCATTACCAGTCAATTTGTCTTGCAGGGTAAAGCAAACCTGAAACTTGTTCCTTTGGCAAACCATTTGATCGCCTCAAATCCGTATCTTTATTCAGGAAACAATTAAAACTTAGAATATATGAACTTCAATAATTTCACCATCAAGTCGCAGGAAGCCGTTCAATATGCTTTTACGGTGGCGCAGGGCAACAATCAGCAAGCCATTGAAACAGGGCACATTTTAAAAGGACTTTTTCATGAAGCCGAGAATGTAGTTGGTTTTTTGCTTAAAAAACTGGGAGCGAACCCGGTGGTTATTCAGCAGGCACTGGATCGCGTTGTAGAATCGTACCCTAAAGTTACAGGCGGTGAACCTTATTTATCGTCGGATGCCAACAAGGCAATGCAGAAATCGATTGCCATCATGCAGAAGATGAACGATCAGTTTGTTTCGGTTGAGCATATTTTAATGGGGCTTTTAGAAACCGGCGACACAATAAGCCGGATGCTGAAAGATGCAGGAGTGGCCGGAAAAGATCTTGAAATGGCTGTCAAAGAGCTTCGGAAAGGTGCCAAAGTGGATAGCCAGAGCGCCGAAGATAAATTTGATTCGCTCAACCGTTTTGCTGTCAATTTGAACCAGCGGGCCCGCGATGGAAAGCTTGATCCTGTTATTGGCCGTGATGATGAGATTCGGCGGATTCTTCAGATTTTGTCGCGCCGTACCAAAAATAACCCGATTTTAATTGGCGAGCCTGGTGTTGGTAAAACCGCCATTGCCGAAGGTTTGGCCCAACGGATCGTTCGTGGCGACGTTCCTGAAAACCTGAAATCGAAACAGCTTTTTTCGCTCGACATGGGTGCCCTGATTGCAGGTGCCAAATACAAAGGCGAGTTTGAAGAACGATTGAAAGCGGTTGTAAATGAGGTAATCGCTGCAGATGGCGAAATTGTCCTTTTCATCGACGAAATTCATACGCTGGTTGGAGCCGGAAAAAGCGAGGGAGCAATGGATGCCGCCAATATACTGAAACCTGCACTGGCTCGTGGTGAATTGCGCGCCATTGGTGCAACCACACTGAATGAATACCAGAAATATTTCGAAAAAGACAAGGCATTGGAACGCCGTTTCCAGATTGTGAATGTGGACGAACCTGACACTTTGAGCGCCATTGCCATTTTGCGAGGACTGAAGGAACGCTACGAAAATCACCACAAAGTGCGGATTAAAGATGAAGCGATCATTGCTTCAGTTGAATTGTCGCAACGATATATTACCGAACGGTTTTTGCCGGACAAAGCCATCGACCTGATGGACGAAGCCGCAGCCCGCCTGCGCCTTGAAATGGATTCGGTGCCGCAGGAACTGGACGAAATAGACCGCAAAATTATGCAGCTGGAGATTGAGCGGGAAGCCATCAAACGCGAAAAAGATGAGAAAAAACTCTCAATTCTGAACGAAGAAATTGCCAATCAAAAACAGGAACAATCCAAATTCAGGGCGCAATGGCAGCTCGAAAAATCGCTTATCGACGGTATTCAGCAAAATAAACTGGAAATAGAATCACTGAAACTGGAGGCTGAACAGGCAGAACGTGCAGGTGATTTTGGGCGGGTTGCAGAAATCAGGTATGGTAAAATTAAGGAAGCTGAAAAGGAAATAGAACGACTGAAAGCCGAACTAAATAGCCGTTCTGCAGAACACCTGATCAAGGAAGAAGTGGATGCCGAAGATATTTCTCAAATCGTTTCTCGCTGGACAGGCATTCCGGTTTCCAGAATGTTGCAAAGCGAAAGGGAAAAATTACTTCATCTTGAAGATGAACTTCATCACCGTGTGGTTGGTCAGTACGAAGCCATTCACGCAGTTGCTGACGCGGTAAGGCGGAGTAGGGCAGGGCTTCAGGATGAAAAACGTCCTATCGGTTCGTTCATATTTTTAGGATCAACCGGTGTTGGAAAGACAGAGTTGGCAAAGGCTTTGGCCGAATTTCTCTTCGACGACGAAAACATGCTGACCCGCATTGACATGTCGGAATACCAGGAGAAATTTTCGGTAACCCGTCTGATCGGTTCGCCTCCCGGATATGTTGGGTACGACGAAGGTGGTCAGTTGACCGAAGCAGTTCGTCGAAAACCTTATTCGGTGGTGCTTTTTGACGAGATTGAAAAGGCACATCCTGATGTTTTCAATGTGCTGCTGCAAGTCCTTGATGACGGTCGTTTAACCGATAACAAAGGCCGTGTAGCTAATTTCAAGAATACAATCATCATCATGACATCGAATATCGGTTCTCATTTGATTCAGGATAGGTTCGAAGAAATGAACGAGCGAAATCATGCACAAATTGAAGAGGAAACGCGAACCGATTTGTTCGATTTGCTCAGGAAAACCATATCTCCGGAATTTTTGAACCGCATTGATGAAGTGATCATGTTTACCCCGCTAACAAGAAAAGATGTGCGTGATATTGTAAAATTGCAGTTTAACCTGATCATGAAGCGTATTCCGGATAATAAGTTTACCATCGATATTTCGGAGGAAGCCATCGACTGGCTGGCAGCGGTAGGTTATGACCCTACCCACGGTGCCCGGCCGGTAAAGCGAATGTTGCAAAAGTATGTGCTGAACGATTTGTCACGCGAAATTCTGGCCGGAAAAATGGAAAGCCGAAGCAAGGTAATAATAGGTGTAGAGAACGACGAAATAGTGTTCAAATACGAATAAAATTCCAGAAGATTAAAATATTTCTAAAAATATAAATAGCTGTAAGACAATGGTCTTGCAGCTATTTATTTCTTAATCAAATACCTATTCTTATAATTTAATTAGAAATTCTAAAAATTTCAGAACAAATATAAAGGATGTTACGTTTAAAACTAATAAAGGAATAATATCTCTTTTATTCCTTTATTTGCAGATTAAACAATTTAACTCCTTTATCTTATGAAAAAAACAGCTTTACTTTATTTTCGAAAAAGTACTGGTGAACAACCTATGCGTTCATTCGAAGGCTTGAAGATGCCAACTCGTTCTCAAAATCTCCTCAATCATTTCATTATTCTGCTGGTGGCTTTTATTTCCATGATCGGATTAAATTCGGGTGCAGCTTATGGGCAGGCCAATCCCAACGAAGCCTTGTGGAGCGAGAATGGGTATTCACTGAAAAAAGTGGTGAGCAACACCACCATTGCGAGTGGTGTAAATTTCAGCTACACCATTATTTTTTCAGCCCCTGCTGGTGTTCCGACCATTTCCATACAGGATCTGGTTCCAACATCTTTGCAGGTTGTGAGTGTTACAGCGGCAGGCCCGGTTTGCGGAATAACTCCAACAACCAATATCTCAGGCAACACAGTTACCTATAATCTGGCTGCTTTGCCAGGCGCGTGTGCTCCGTCGGGGTCGTTTACGATTGTGGCTAAATTTCCTGAAGGAACAACCTGTAATGGCACTGCTGCAAGGAATAGGGCAGAGATACTGGTTGGCGATAAATGGCAGGTTACACCTTATGTAACTACAATAGCCACCGCCGTTAATCCATGGAAAGTTTCCAAAGCAATTGTTGCGGGCGCCTCGGTGAATCCGAATGGCGGCAGTTGTGGTTATATTATGGCTCCCGGAGATACGATTACTTACCGGTTATCGGTAATGAAAGACAATCCTTATTGGGGAAATGTGATCGGTCAGCAAAACATGAGCACCGCTGTGGTGAAGGATATTCTTCCGGCCGGTGCGCAGTTTATCAGTAGTTCCAATCCATGCGCCACCCATCCCGGAGGTACTGGAGGAACCATTACCTGGAATGTAAATTGTCCCACTCAATTGTTGAATGCAGCCATTCCGTGGGCATATTACTGGGTCGATATTAAAGTAAGATATCCGGCTGGATCATTTCCTGTCAGTACACAAATACTCAACCAGTCAACGCTTACCGGAGTCAGCTGTAATCAGCCGGCAACGCACACCAGCAACCAAACCTGCATCGAAGTTACAGCTCCCAATCCGAGCGGAAGTTTTGGTAAATATCTTTCGCTTACCAACCGCGTTCCCGGATGTTCAGGACTTTACTATATTGCTTTCTGTAACAATGGCAACGTGCCGCTTACGGCATTCAATATCAATGATGCAATCCCTTCAGGAATTACAGTTAATCAGGTTCAGATTTATGGGGCAAACGCCACTACCACAATGAACCTGAACATCAATAGTTCACCTTATGCAAGCGGTATTAATAACAGTTACAGTTCGGGAGCCATAACCGGTCCGGTAACCAGTCTTCAGTTTCAGATGACTGGTTCGTTGCCGGTTGGAGGTTGCATTTATATGTATGTTAATTTCACCATTAATGCCAATCCTACCGGAACTGTTGTAACCAATTGTGCCACTGTTGTTCCGTTGGCAAATGCACTGACACTGCCGCAAACCTGTACTTCATTTACAGTTGAAGCGGGTACGCCAAAACCTTGCCTATTAAAGGATATTTGTTCGCCGCAAACCAGTAACAATCCCGGCGATATCATCCGGTTCCGTTTGCGGGTTCAAAACATTGGAAGCGCCAACTTAACAGGAGCTGCCATTCAGGATGCACTGCACAGTAACTTTACTTATGTGGGCAACGAGACCTATTACAAAGCCAGCACATATAATCCGCCTTGTTCAACAGGAGGTACGCCTCCTCCGGGAACAACTGCATGGGCAGGAGTAACGCCATCGCACAGCGGCAACAACCTTTCATGGAATTTGCCAACTGTTCCTTCCGATTGCCAGTTGTTCTATTCGGCCTATTGCGGATATTACGGAACATGGGGATTGCCTTATTATTACATAGAATTTGATGCAAAAGTGGACAGTTTCGCTCTTCCGGGTGTGACTCCAAACAGCTATCAGGTTTCCGGCGGAAATCTTCTTGCACCTTATACATCGAATACTGTAAATGTTTTGGTGGTGGCTTCATTTGGTCAGGAAGTAACCAAATTGATGAGCACCGACGGAGGAACAACTTTTGCATCAAGTGGTACAGCCGCTCCGGGAAGCAATGCCCGCTTCCGCCTGAATTATAAAAACACCTCGAATGTTCCGGTTTCATCGGTTAAGTTGATCGACTTACTGGGCAAAGATGCCGGGGCTACTGACGATTGGTTGATTTTTAACCGGACAGTTGGCAGAGGAAGTCAGTTCGATGTTTCTTACGTCGGCAACCATGCAACCTCATTGTTGCCGGTAGCTACACCACCAGTGCCAGCCTTATCCTGGGCAGCAGGTATAAATATCTGCCTGCCACCTTACGTTACCCCCGGAACATGCAATCCTACCACCTGGGCAGGTGTTCCCGACCGGAATATAATGGCCGATTACGGAACAATTTTCAGTCTTGGCCCCAATAAGAATCTTTTGGAGGATTTCGATGTTGGTATTCCATTAACGGCATTGAACACGCAGAAGGTTTGCAATGATTTTGCAGCAATAGCTTCGGCTAATTTCTTACTGAACGGATCTCCGCAATCGGTGGCTTTAACGCCAGTTGCAGCGCCTCCTGTTTGTCTCACTATTGATACGAATATTGTTGCTGCAAACTGTTGCGACAGCGTTAGAGTGCAGCGTGCTCCCGGTGCGAACGGTGTAATTGGCTGCTGCGCGAATATCACCACAACTTGTGATGTGAAATCAGTTAAGGTAATCGTTACCAATGGCACACTCAGTTCAACGAGCTGGAACTGTACAACTCCTGTTCCAACAGGATACATTGGTCAAAGCAGCTTCACTTTTGCGCCCGGAAGCTGTAATCTAAGTATGAATAACTGTGTAAATGCTACCACTTCAGGAATAGTTACGATTACTTATGAGATTGAGTTTGTCAATGGCGAAAAGTGCGAGAAGAAGATTGAACTTGATTGCAAGGCTCAGACAAATTGCTGCGAAAGCGTTCGGGTTGTACCTGTTGTATCAGCCGATGTTACCGACGAATGTTGTGTGAAAATTTCAACCGACTGCAAAGTTAAAGCGATCGACGTAACTGTAACAAACGGTTACCTGAGTTCAACCACATGGAACTGTGCGACACCTGTACCTTCAGGTTATATTGGACAGAGTTCATACACTTTTGCACCAAATGGTTGTGTTGTTGACATGGTCAATTGTGTAAATGCACAGCAATCAGGTGTCGTGGTAATCGACTATGTAATTTATTTCGAAAACGGTGAAAAGTGCGAAAAGCGGATTGAACTTGACTGCAAAGTAACATCAGCAAGTTGCTGCGACAGTGTTAAAGTTGAACCTGTAATTAGTGCCACCGGAGCGCAGGAATGTTGTGCGAAAATTACTTCTGCATGTAAAGTAAAATCTGTTGATGTAAGCATCACCAATGGTACATTTGCTTCTACAAGCTGGAATTGCGGACCATTGCCTTCAGGATATGTTGGACAGAGCAGCTTTACATTTGCGCCAAACGGTTGTTTGCTCGACATGGTAAATTGCGTAAATGCCACACAATCCGGAGTGGTAGTCGTCAATTATGTAATTTACTTCGAAAACGGCGAAAAATGTGAAAAGAGGATTGAACTTGATTGCAAGGCAAGTCCACCAAACTGCTGTGACAGTATAAAAGTTGAACCTGTAATCAGTGCCAACGGAACGAAAGAATGTTGCGCAAAAGTTACTACTTTATGCAGGGTGAAATCTGTTGATGTAACC
>JAUYEQ010000155.1 GCA_030691295.1 Bacteroidota bacterium | reverse complement strand
GTGATGCAAACCGCTTTTCAATCGCTTGAAGTGATTGAGGCAATGGCTGAAATTGGCAACCCAAATTCCTTATCGGATGCCGGTGTTGGAGCTTTGTGCGCCCGAACAGCTGTTTACGGAGCTTATCTCAATGTCAAAATCAATTCTGGAGAACTGGCTGACAAAATTTATGTAGCGGAAATACTGACTAAAGCTGGTGATCTTCTTCAGGAAACACTTGATAAAGAAGCGGTTATTTTGAGGTTGATTGAATCAAGAATATAAGTGCGAAGTTAGTCAGGGCTTCACTTTGAGTGAAACCCTGACTCTGCGTTACAATCTTTAATACGAAAATTTCATGATCGCAAAAACTCCTCCACCACCTTATTATGCAGTGATTTTTACTTCAGTTCGTACTGAAGGAGACAAAGGTTATTCCGAAATGTCAGACCGAATGGTTGAATTGGCTCGTCAACAGCATGGTTTTCTTGGAGTAGAATCGGCCAGGAATGAAATCGGCATTACCGTTTCTTACTGGCGCGATCTGGAATCTATACGAAAATGGAAAGAAAATATGGAACATTCTCAAGCCCGCGGAAAAGGTCGGGAAGAATGGTATCAATCCTTCAAAACCCGCATCGCCAAAGTCGAACAGGATTATGGGTTTGACCGTTGATAAGTAACCGCTTCACTTTAAGTGGAACCCTCACTTTGTGTTCATTTCGATTTAAACCTTAGCTTTGCGCCAAAATTAAAAATACCAAAAATGAGTGTAGAAAAGGAAATTCAGACAAGGAGTGGTTCTAAATGTGAATTCTGTGGAGCCGGGGGCGACCTGAAAGTTTACGAGGTTCCGCCATACTACAACGCAAAAGCCGATCAATGTGTGTTGGTTTGCGAAACATGTCTGGAACAGATTGAAAATCCCGAAAAAATAGATGCCAACCACTGGCGATGCTTAAACGATAGCATGTGGAATCCGGTGACTGCCGTACAGGTAATGTCCTGGCGGATGCTACACCGGTTAAGTGGAGAAGGTTGGTCGCACGATTTACTCGACATGCTTTATCTTGATGAAGATACGCTGAAGTGGGCACAAGCTACCGGCGAAGGAATTCCGATAGATGATTTGGATGTAAAACATTTGGATAGCAACGGAGTTGTTCTTCAGGGTGGCGATACTGTGGTGCTGATAAAAGACCTTGAAGTAAGAGGAGCTGGTTTCACTGCCAAACGCGGAACACCAGTTCGAGGAATCAGTTTGGTTGCCGACAATCCCGAACAAATTGAAGGAAAAGTAAACGGCCAGCAATTGGTGCTTCTGACGAAGTTTGTGAAGAAATCGACCTAAAAATACGCACTCATGAAAAAGCCGCTCTCCATTTCCGGGAAGCGGCTTTTTTAAGCCTCCCCATGTGGGGGAGGTTTGGAGGGGGCTTCTAAACTACATACGTTCTCGAAGTTGTGTCGCCACCTCTTCCGGTCCAGTTGGTGTGGAAAAATTCACCGCGCGGTTTGTCAATACGTTCGTAGGTGTGAGCACCAAAGTAGTCGCGCTGAGCCTGCAACAGGTTGGCTGGCAGGCGTTCGCTGCGTAATCCGTCGAAGTAGCAAAGTGCCGAAGTCAAAGCAGGAACCGGGATTCCGTTTGTCAAAGCGGTTGCACAAACACGACGCCATCCGGCCTGTGCTTTTTCAACGATTTCTTTGAAGTGTGGATCAAGCAGCAGGTTTGGCAATGTTGGGTTTTTGTCGAATGCAATTTTGATGTCTCCAAGAAACCGTGAGCGGATGATACAACCACCACGCCACATCAAGGCAATGCCGCCGTAATTCAGGTTCCAGCCGTATTCTTTTGCGGCTTCCATCATCAGGTTATAACCTTGTGCGTATG
This sequence comes from Bacteroidota bacterium, assembly GCA_030691295.1. Lineage (GTDB taxonomy): Bacteria > Bacteroidota > Bacteroidia > Bacteroidales > Prolixibacteraceae > Aquipluma. The sequence goes on along the minus strand of JAUYEQ010000155.1, from coordinate 6,170 downwards.
AAATGATTTTTGCTCCGAACAAAGCGTCTTTCAGGTCAGAAATCATCTGAGCTTTGTCGATGGTTTTATCCACAGCCGATCCGCTGATCACTTTGGAAGCCTCCACACGCATGTCTTTTTGAGCCGACAAGCAACGTGCAAATACCGATTCACCAATCAAAGTCAATGGAATTCCAAGGTCAAGCGCCGAAACAGCGGTCCATTTTCCGGTACCTTTTTGTCCGGCAGTATCGAGAATTTTTTCAACCATTGGTTCGCCGTCTTCATCTTTGAAACCAAGAATGTCGCGGGTAATTTCAATCAGGTACGAATCCAGATCGCCTTCGTTGTATTTTTTGAAAACATCGTGCATTTCGTCGGCGCTCATGCCCAGCATATCTTTCATTAACTGGTAAGCTTCGCAAATGATTTGCATATCGCCGTACTCGATTCCGTTGTGAACCATTTTTACAAAGTGACCAGCGCCACCTTCGCCAACCCAGTCGCAACAAGCCGCGCCACCTTCAACTTTAGCCGAAATTGCCTGGAAAATATCTTTCACAGCAGGCCATGCAGCTGGTGATCCGCCCGGCATGATCGATGGTCCGAGCAATGCGCCTTCTTCACCGCCCGAAACCCCGGTTCCGATGTACAACAAACCTTTGCTTTCAACATATTTGGCGCGTCGAATGGTGTCGGGAAAATGCGAGTTTCCACCATCGATAATGATATCGCCTTCTTCAAGGTGAGGAATAATCAGTTCGATGAAATCATCCACCGGTTTTCCGGCTTTCACCAGCATCATCACTTTGCGCGGTTTTTCCAGTGAAGCGCACAATTCTTCAATCGAATGCGCTCCGATGAAGTTTTTTCCGGCGCCACGACCAGCTATAAACTCGTCAACACGGGCAACTGTGCGGTTAAAAACACCAACGGTAAAGCCTTTGCTCTCCATGTTCAATACCAGGTTTTCTCCCATTACGGCTAGACCAATCAATCCAATGTCTGCTAATTTTTTCATTAATTATCGTTTTTGAAATGTTTGTATATATGTCAATAGTTCAACCCTTTCAGGGTTGCTGTGATTATAACTTTTTATGCCGTGGGCTTCACCCACGGTTATTCAGATTAAATCCTTTCAGGATTTTCAAGCAGCATAAGTCCGAAGGACTTAAATTTGAATGACCGCCGGCGAAATCGGCGGACATAAAGGCGATCTGTACCCATAACCCTGAAAGGGTTCAATATCTTCAGCCAATTTGAAATCCTAATATTTTTAATACTTCAAATGTTTTTTCTGCAATATTTTTTGCCTGAATAGTAAACGCCGGAAACTCCCTCCTCGTTGGGTAATCGCCACGCAACTGTTCAAATTTTGCAGGGGTTTTCCTGAAATCCTTATCATCGTTCCGGATATCGTAGGTATGCAAAATCGCTTTGGAAATGATTTCCTGTTCGCTCAATCCCGAGCCATCCAGTTCAAGAACCGGATTTGCCGGAAGTTCAATTCCTGAAGGTTGCCAGTTGTCCAGCCCAAGATCAAAGAATTGATTGATCGCCTGAACGCTCATTTCGGTACCGGTTGCTTTTCCGTCTTTTGAATAACCTGCAATGTGCGGAGTTGCCAGTTCTGTCATAGCAAGTAATTCCAGATCAATATCCGGTTCGTTTTCCCAACAGTCGCAAACAAATCCTGAAATCTGATTGTTTTTCAGAGCTGCTTTTACAGCCAGTGTATCCACTACTTCACCACGGCAAGAGTTGATTAAAATGGGATTGCATTTCAGGCCAGAAAAAAAATCTTCATTTCCCAAATGGAAGGTAGCATCTTCGCCTTTCATGTTTAGCGGAACATGAAGTGTAATGATGTCAGCTTTGTCCATTATTTGTTTCAGGCTGACAAAAGCGGCAGAACCTTCAGCGCGTTCGCGTGGAGGGTCGTTCAGCAGAATTTTCATGCCAAACAGCTTACAGATTAGAGCCACTTTGCTACCCACATTGCCGACGCCAACCACGCCAATACACAGGTCTTTAAGTTCCAGATTCTTGCGTTCGGCCAAAACTATCAATGTTGAGGCAATGTATTGCTCCACCGATTTGCTGTTGCAGCCCGGTGCGTTCGTCCATTTGATTCCGGCAGTATCGCAATAATCGGTATCAATATGGTCGTAGCCAATGGTTGCTGTCGCGATGAATTTCACTGAAGAACCGGCCAGCAATTTTTCATTGCATATCGTTCGGGTGCGGGTAACGATTGCATCGGCATCCTTCACTATTTCAGGAGTTGTTTTTGATCCGGGCAGATAGACTACCTCCGCAACTCCTTCAAATGCGCCACGGATATACGGGATTTTATCGTCGATTATAATTTTCATTGATGAATTGTTGAATGGTTTAATTGTTAAATGATTATTCCTTAAGTTGTTGGTTTGTGTATTTGATCAAGCTATTTATGGCTTTAGGAAGTTTTTCCAGAGCTGTTCTCAATTCTTTATATTGATCTTGGGTAACTAAGTTTCTATATAGTGATTTTTCAAGCCAATCGACACACTCAAGAACAGAACCTCTGGAGTAATGATAGAACTTTATTTTATCTTTTTTGTGATACCGGCCAAATCCTTCAGCAATGTTGGCTGAAATGCTATCAGAAGCATCAATGAATTGTGCGCCAATTGTTTTTTGAGCCAAATAAGGCCAACGTATCACAATATCCCAAACTTTATTGCCAAAGTTAAAGCCAATATTATATGATTCAATGTCCGTAATCTTCAGGTAGTTCATATTGAAAATCAATTAACAATTAAGCAATTTTAACCATTTGACTTTTTATAGTATCCTTTAACCATCTCTTCCAATACCCAACTGGTTCGGGCAGCTGTTTTTCCGGTACTTACACATTCTTCTACTCCTCGCAATGCTTTTACAACCTGATCAATCAGATTGTGTTGTATGTTTTCAGGATTTCGAAAACTGAAACTGACTGTTCCTTCCGGAGAGGTGAGTTTTACATCGCCATGCTGAAAGCTGGAGAAACTGAGCTTGCCCTTTGTTCCGTTTATTTCAATGATATCTTCTTCGTTTCCTTTGGCAACCACAAAACACCAGCTTCCTGTACCAATCACTCCATTTCCAAACAAGAATGTCCCTGTTACAGTATCTTCAGCAGGGTAATATCCTGCCTGATTTGCAGCTATTCCGTGAACCTGAATTACTGGGCCAAACAAAAAGTCGAGAAAATCGAACTGATGTGAAGCTAAATCATAGAAATAGCCAGCACCTGCAATCTCCGGATTCACATGCCAGAATTGAGTTTCAGGTTTTAAATCGCGGTCGGGAACTGATTTATACAGGCGAACATTTACTGTTAATGGGTTCCCGATAATTTCATTATCAACCAGCTCTTTTACTTTCAGAAAAGCAGGAAGCGTGCGGCGGTAATAAGCCACAAACAGCGGCATCCCGGTTTCTTCCGACACGCGGAGCATCTCTTTGCATTCCCGATAATTTCGGGCCATTGGTTTTTCTACATAAACCGGTTTTCCGGCGCGCATGGCAGCAATGGAGTATGAAGCATGCGTGTCGGGTGGGGTAGCAATGTAAACTGCATTTACATCCGGATCATTGATGAGCTGATCGGCATCAGAATACCACCGGGGAACACCGTGTCGTTTGGCGTAATCTTCGGCCAAAGCAGCATTACGGCGCATCACTGCCACCAACCTGGAATGTTCCACTTTGTTAAAAGCCGGACCACTCTTTAGTTCGGTCACATTTCCGCAGCCAATAATTCCCCAGTGAGCCTCCCCCTGCCCCTCCGAAGGAGGGGAGATAGAACCGGCACTCACAGATTTATCTTTTGGAATGGGCTTATTCATTTATTATGCTTTCGTGTTCAGTACTTTTACTACTATAAGCTCTTGTCCTTTGGAGCAGCGTTTTTTAAAGTCTCCCCTTCGGGGAGATTTAGCGGCCCCTCTAATACTTGAACCGGTCTTTAAACGCCCAAAGCCCCAATGCCGGATTTGAAATATAGAAAATTTCCTCTCCATCGGCCATTGTATTGTAACCATCGCGTAATTTGGCCGGATCATATTTTTCGGTTACTTCGTCAATGTCTGCATATTTAAAGCCAACACTTTCAATTTCAGCCTGTGTTAGGTTTTCCTTCCCTTTCCCGGGGCAATACGTAATGCTGAAACGTCCTTCCGAAGAGCCGTGAATCAAGTGAGCAGCAGCGCTTAGATTGTTACGCAGTTCCTCGTTTTCATCGCAGGATTTCAACGTGTTCGGAGTTCCAAAGTAACCGTATTTGCGAATCAGACGATCGATTTCCTTGTCTTCGCCGAACTCTTTCAGGGCAGGAGCCAAAACGATCAGTTCGCCGTTATCGTCAATTGCCATGCGGGTTCGGTAAATTGATTTATTGCCCAGCCATGTACTTTTGAATTCGGTTGGATCAAGATAAACGACCACTTTTTTCAGCGGTTTTTCAAGCATTTCGAAGTTCACCAGCAAAGCCAGTTTGGCCGCTTTGTCAAATACTTCAAAATCGTCGCCGATATACAATCCGCGTGTTTTAATTTTGCCGTCGGTTTTATCCAGTCCAACCACGGTTTGCACATATACAATTGGCATGTGGTTGGTGAAATTATCTGAAGCATAGTTAAAAATGCGGCGGACAGGTGTGTCGGCATGACCCATCATTTTCTCCATTCCATAAGCTGCGCCTACAAAATGGCTTTTATTGATGCCTTCCACACCGCCGGTTCCGACGAAAATGTTTTTGTTGTAATTAGCCATTCCAACAACTTCGTGCGGAACCACTTGTCCGATTGAGAGAATCAGATCGAAATTGCCTTCAATCAGCAATTTGTTGACCTGTGCCGGCCAAGGAAATTCAACAGCTCCGCCCGAAACTTCTTTGACAAATTCGGCAGGAACAGTTCCAACTGTCACCACATCGTTGCGCCAATCGTGCTCGCGGATCAGCGAGGCAGGCATGGCACCAAACATGTGAGAAATCTGATGATCTGTCATTGGTGTGTGAGTACCCAATGCTGGCAGCACATCCGTTAACGCGTCGCCATAAAAATTCCAGGTCATTTCGGTCAACTCACCGGCACGACTTGGCAGTCGGGTATAATCCGGCGGAATCGCCAGTACTTTTTTTCGTGGCCCCATTTTCGAAAACGCCTGATAAAGACCAATCCGAAGATGTTCAGCGGTCAGTTCCATTTCTGTTGAACCTATTTCATAGTATAACATATTAGCCCCTCCTAACCTCCCCAAAGGGGAGGAATTTATTCGTTATTCAATGAGATTACCTAATTGCAAAGCCACTCTTAGTCCCCTCTTTTGGAGGGGGTTGGGGGAGGCTTTCTTCTCTATCGTCTCACCCTTGCATTTCCGCCCCAGATGCTCCAAACCATGTCTTCGTCGGCAGGTTGTGCATAGTCGGTGAGGAATGTAGTTGCCAGAGCGCCGGTTGCCCAGCCAAATTGCGGCCATTTTTCAGGTTCCCAGCCTTTCAGGATACCATAAAGCAAACCGCCCACAAAACCGTCGCCGCCGCCGATGCGGTCGAGAACCGTGATTTTACGTGGTTCAATTACCTGCCATTCGTTGCCTTCGAGCATGATTGCACCCCAAAGGTGTTCGTTGGCGCTGATCACCTGACGCAATGTAGTCGCAAATACCGATGCATTTGGAAAAGCTTCCTTTACGCGGTTGATCATTCCTTTGAATCCATCAATTTCGGCTTCAATACCTTTACCTCCTGCTTCCGGACCTTGAATACCCAAACAAAGCTGGAAATCTTCTTCATTACCAATCAGGATATCTGCAACCGAAGCAATTTCAGTAAAACTTTCGCGTAATTCTTTGTCGCGTCCTTTCCAGAACGAAGCGCGGTAATTGAGGTCGAATGAAATGCGTGTTCCGTATTTTTTTGCTGCACGTGCAATTTCAAGACAAAAAGTAGTTGTTTCAGGAGACAAAGCTCCAATCAATCCTGAAAGATGAACAATCTGAACACCTTCTTTTCCAAAAATGCGTTCCAGATCGAAATCTTTTACGTTCAAAGTACGGCCAACTTCGCCGGCACGGTCGTTTTGTACGCGTGGGCCACGGGTTCCGAAACCACTGTCGGCAATGTTGAACTGGTGGCGGTATCCCCAGGGATCGCCCTGAGC
>JAUYEQ010000153.1 GCA_030691295.1 Bacteroidota bacterium | reverse complement strand
TTCGCCACCAGAGCCGCCATTTCCACCTGAACCTCCAAAACCGCCTGACCCACCATTCGACGAAACATTGAGTTTTCCTCCTTCAGGATTAATCAGGTAGCGAAATTCTTCGCCTGTCCATAAATTTTGGGCATACACGTACAGCAAGCCGCAGTTTAAAACCGAATCGCGGTAAAGGTCTGCCCAAACTCCTATTTCAGAACCATCGGAGCCAAATTCGCCATCATGACCTGACTGCCCGTGATAACCGTGATTGCCGGGCGAGCCGGAACTTCCGCTCATACCGGGAAAACCGGGCGTACCTGAACTACCCCTCAAATCAAGCCTGTAGGCATGTTTGTAATCAAGCAAAACCGAAAAGGTATCGACAACTGATTTGTTGCGTAATGAATTGACAATTAAGGACGAGCGATGGTTTTCAATCATGGCGAAATCCGGTTCAATGGTAAATCTTCCATTTTTCCACACACCACCGTGTCCCGAGAACTGGAAATTTTCCGATTCACGACTGTTTCGCAAATCGGAACAAATTCTGATCTGACCGTTGTTAAATTCGGTAATTAGTTCACCTTTGATCTGACTTCCGGGCGCTTTATCAAAATCAGCAATTGGCCGGTATTCAATTTTTGTTTCGAAATTCAATGGCAGTAAAAGCTCTTTGGCAAGTTCAGGCTGTTTTCGCGGCCAGGCTTTGATATCGATGTATTTTCCTTTGGATGGTATAAGTTCCTCATTAACTGAGATGCGACCGGAAAAATCTGTTCCTCCCGAAACTTCCACTTTGTATCGCAACCACCAAACCGAACCACCGGGGAATCCAGCTGTTTTCCTGACTTTCCCATTTTTGTAATATGAAATGATACCAATTCTAAACGATTCGCCCGGGAGAATCAATTGCTGATCATCAAAAACCAGTTGAATCGAATCGATTTTTGGAGCAAACAGAAAACCTGCAGCAGTGCAGTTTATTCCTGAAAGCAGGAAGGAAAAGAGGATGATCAGAAGAAGGGAGAGCTTTTTCATTGTGCTGAAGATTGGGTCGTTATAATGATATGCTAAATGACAAAAACCATTCCATTTTATAAAGCATAAAAATATAAATGTTGATGAAGAGACACATTTTTCAACAAATTCTACTGTCTGTTTCTTAAAGCTTTTTTTCTTAACAATTGGATTGCCCCCTCATTGTTTTACTTTTGTGCCACTATCTTAAAAATGGTGTATGGAATTTATCTCCTCGCTGCAAATAAATGCCCTCGAATGGTCTATAATCATGGCTTGCGGAATGCTGATCGGAATGTCGAAAGTGGGCGTTCCGGGAGTTTCGATGATTGTGGTTCCGGCGCTGGCCTTTATATTCGGAGCCAAAGCTTCCACGGGTGTTTTGCTTCCCATCCTGATGATGGCCGATATTTTCGGAGTGGCTTATTACCGGCGTCATGCCAATTGGGGCCATTTGTTAAAAGTACTGCCATGGGCGGTGGTTGGACTTTTTCTGGCTTTGTGGGTAGGCGAAATGGTGAATGATGAGCAATTCAAAATCCTGATCGCCATTTTGGTATTTTTGAGTGTTGGGATGATGTTGTGGCAAGACAAGCGAAAAGGAACTCATTTCTTTCCTGACAAATGGTGGTTTGCAGCAGCGATGGGAATTCTGGGAGGTTTTGCCACCATGATCGGCAATGTGGCAGGTCCGGTTTTTGCCATTTACCTGCTGGCCATGCACCTCCCAAAAAACAATTTTATCGCTACCGGAGCATGGTTTTTCATGATCATTAATTTTACCAAATTCCCGCTGCAGCTTTTTGTGTGGGACAATATCAGCATCGAAACGCTGACCATCGATCTGATGACTTTGCCTGCCATCGCGCTGGGCGCTTTCATAGGATTCAAAGCTGTAAAAATAATTCCAGAACATATTTACCGCGGATTCGTTATCGCGATCACTGTTATTTCAGCATTCTTATTACTGCTATAACCTTTCCTGAATTTTTTCTTTCTGATTCTTTTCTACTTATTCAAATCTTTCTGCGATTTTAATCGTATTGTAATTATTTTTTAACCGGATTAAAGTTTTCAGAAAATGCATAATTGTTTGATATATTGGCAATTTATGCTTTTTGCAGATTACAAACCTGTTAATTTAATCGTTTTGTAATATTTCTGTAACAGGCCTGTAATTACAGCGATTAATCTTTGTACCGGCTTAAAATTCAAAAACAAATCTTGAGTAGAAATGAAAAAACCAGTATTAACAACCTTAGTGGTACTTTGTATCGCATTAATTGCAATGTCACAGGAAACAAAAGAAGTATTTAAACCGCATGGAAAACCAATTATCAGGGTTTTTGCCAATGCTCATACCTCGTTTGCCGATGGTGAGTCCAAATCTGCTTTCGAACTCACCCGTGCTTATCTGGGCTACGAACACTTCTTTAGCGAAAATTTCTCCGGAACAGTAATCTACGATATTGGAAATCCTGGAGTTGGGAAATTGCAAATGACAGCTTATGTAAAAAATGCTTTTCTGAATTATAAATACAACAATCTTTCGGTTGATTTTGGGATGATACCAACCACCCAATTTAAGGTTCAGGACAATTTTTGGGGATACCGTTACATGGAAAAGGTATTTCAGGATGCTTATGATTTTGCATCGAGTGCTGATTTGGGAACCAGTGTAACCTATAAATTTGCTGATGCTTTAAGCGCTGATGTTGCCTTGTACAACGGCGAGGGATACAAAAAAATACAGTCGGACAATATCCTGAAAACGGCCTTTGGATTAACCCTGACTCCAGCTAAAAGTTTGATCATTCGTGGAATGTTTGATTTTATGAGCGGAAGTGTAACACAAAGTACGTATGCCGGTTTTGTTGGTTACAAGGCAAAAAAATTGTCACTCGGAGCCGAATACAACTATCAGTCAAACCATCTAATGGTTGATGGAAACGACTATTTCGGCTCTTCTTTTTACGGAACTTACGTGGCTTCGAAGAAAGTGAAAGTCTTTACCCGCTACGACGATCTTCAATCAAAAACACCATCAGGAAAAACTGAAAACTGGAACATGGCCAATGACGGGAAACTGTTTATGGCTGGAGTGGAATTTGCTCCGGTTTCAGGAATAAAATTAACGCCAAACTATCGTGGCTGGAATCCGGCTAACGAAACAGCACCATTCATTTCAACACTGATGTTGAATTGCGAAATAAAATTTTAAAACATAAAACTTAAAAAACATGAAATCAATTATTACAGTTTTAGTATTGGCAGTGCTTTTTAGTGCTTGTCAAAACTCAGCAAAAAAGAAGACAGCAAACGAAAAAGTTTCGCTGACAGCAGCAGGAGCAACATTTCCTCTTCCATATTACAACCTGGTATTCAAGAATTATACTGAATCAAAAGGGACATTGGTCACTTATGGTGGTATTGGTTCAGGTGGAGGTATCCGCAGTTTGACCGACAAAGTGGTAGATTTTGGAGCTACCGATGCTTTCCTCGACGACAAACAACTGGCCGAAATGCCTGCTCCGGTTGTGCACATTCCAACCTGTTTGGGAGCGGTGGTAATTGCCTATAATCTGCCCGGAGTTGACGAATTGAAATTATCTAACGAACTGCTCGAAAAAATCTTTCTCGGCGAAATTACCAAATGGAACGATGCACAGATTGCTGCCAATAACGCAGGAGTGACACTTCCGGCTAAAGACATCCTATTTGTTCATCGCTCGGATGGTAGCGGAACTACTCACATTTTTTCGGATTACATGACCAAAATAAGCACCAAATGGGCTGAAAAAGTTGGCACCGGAAAATCGCTAAACTGGCCTGTTGGGATGGGCGCTAAAGGTAATCCCGGTGTTGTGGGAACCATCAGCCAGACCGAAGGCGCGATTGGATATGTAGGTTCCGAATTCGCATTTTCACAGAAAATACAGATGGCCAAAGTGCAAAACAGCAAAGGTGAATATGTGTTGCCAACCATTGCTTCTGTTAGCGCTGCTGCCAAAGGAAATATTCCTGACGATACCCGCATTATGCTGACCAATTCAAACGATCCGGATTCGTATCCGATCAGTGGTTTTACCTGGATTATTCTGTACAAAGAACAGTCGTACAATGGCCGCTCGCTGGCACAGGCCGAAGAAACCGTAAAATTACTGGATTGGTTGGTAAGTGCTGAAGCCCAGACTGAAGCCGCGAACGTAAACTATGCTCCACTGACCGAAGATGCGGCTGCAAAAGCAAAAGCAATTCTTCGTAGCATTACTTACGACGGAAAAGCAATCCTTAATTAAGACTCAAAACAGTTAAATGAACAGCGACAAGATTACAAAAATCGTATTATTTTCTGTTTCATTTATTATCCTGATTATAGCAGGAGGTATGGTGTTCTCCCTTGTTGGGGGCGCCATACCTTCGTTTAAAACTTTTGGGTTAGGTTTTATTACCTCTTCGCAATGGGACCCCACTGAAGGGAAAGAAAATTACGGGGCGCTTCCGTTTATTGCCGGAACACTGATTACATCGTTTGCGGCATTGATTATCAGCTTCCCGCTTTCGTTTGCCACCTCCTTGTTTTTGGGCGAATATTTCCGGAATACGCGTGTTGCCAAAGTCCTGGGAACTATGGTTGATCTGTTGGCCGGAATTCCATCGATCGTTTATGGGCTGTGGGGATTTTATGTGTTGCGTCCGTTCCTGATTGATATTGGTTTCGAAAATCAAGGGTTCGGGGTTTTTACTTCCAGTCTGGTTTTGGCCATCATGATCATTCCTTATGCCACATCGTTGAGTAACGAGATTATTTCCATGGTTCCGAACGATCTGAAAGAAGCTGCATACTCGCTGGGTTCTACCCGTTACGAAGTTATCAGGCACGTTACCATTCCGGCGGCACGTTCTGGAATATTTGCCGGATATATTCTGGCATTTGGGAGGGCCTTGGGCGAAACCATGGCCGTTACCATGCTTATCGGAAATGCGAACAGGATTCCTGATAGCTTATTTTCGACCGGAAACACGATGGCCTCGGTAATTGCCAACCAATTTGGCGAGGCCGACGGACTTAAACTTAGCGCCCTGATTTCGATTGGACTGCTCCTTTTCTTAATTACCGGAATTGTGAACGGTATCGGAAAGCTGATCATTAAAAAAATGAGTTAATTAGATGAAGTCAATTACCGAAATAGATAATATTGGGTCGAGAACAAAAAAAGACCGCATCTTTCTGGGTCTGGTTGTGCTTCTTTCTGTCGTAACCGTTTCTCCGATTGTTCTGATTATTTTTAAACTGATAACCAAAGGATATAAGCAGCTCAACTTTGGATTTTTGGTGGAGAAAATGCCCGACACGATGCAGGCGATGACGGCCGTTGCCAACAACGAACTAATCCCGGGAGGAATCGCAAATGCCATACTCGGAACACTCCTGATGGTAGCGCTGGCTTCAGTAATTGCCATTCCGGTTGGCATTATTTCAGGAGTTTATCTCTATGAGAATCAGGGGAAATGGATGGCAAATCTTACCCGGAGCGTTTCCGATATTTTACAGGGAGTTCCGTCCATCGTACTCGGGTTGATTTCTTATTTGTGGGTGGTTAAGCATATTACCAACGGGTTTTCGGCTCTGGCCGGCAGTTTTGCTCTGGGAATTATGATGTTGCCCATGATCGTTCGTTCGACCGAAGAAACGCTGAAAATGATACCACAAACCCTCAAAGAAGCCGGACTTGCGCTGGGAATTCCTTACTGGCGGGTACTCTTCGGAATTCTGATTCCAACAGGTTTCAGCGGACTGATGACCGGAATCCTTCTGGCCGTGTCGAGAGTAATTGGCGAAACAGCTCCGTTAATGCTTACCGCCTTGGGTAGCTCGGTAATTAATACGAATATTTCGAAACCAACCAGCGCTATTCCATTGGTAATCTGGGAATTTTATAACGACCCGAATATGGTGGACCTGATTTGGAGTTCATCACTTTTATTAATGATCATGGTACTTGCATTTAATCTGACTGCGAAACAGGTTGCAGCCAGCAGAAAATAGAATAGAAATGAACACGAACATATTACATATAAAAGATCCGATACTTTCCATTCAGGATTTGTCGGTCGCCTACGACAAGAATGTGGCAGTAAAGAATGTGTCGGTCGGAATCAAAAAGAACAATGTAACAGCCATAATGGGGCCATCGGGTTGCGGGAAAAGTACACTTTTGCGTGCGCTCAACCGTTTGCACGAGCTGTACGAAAACATTACGACAACCGGATCGGTGTTGCTGAACGATGAAGATATTTTTAAAATGTCGCCCATCAAACTGCGCCGAAAAACGGGAATGGTTTTTCAACGTCCGAACCCGTTTCCAACCATGAGCATTTACGACAATGTAATTGCAGGCTACAAACTGAATGGCATTAGCCAGAAAAGGCAGGAACGCGATGAAATTGTGGAACGATCGCTGCGCGATGTCGCTTTGTGGGACGAGGTAAAAGATTCGCTCACCAAAAAGGGAACATTTTTAAGCGGTGGCCAGCAACAAAGACTTTGCATAGCGCGTGCATTGGCATTTAATCCTGAAATCATCCTGCTCGACGAACCCACTTCGGCGCTCGATCCGGTGGCAACCTCAAAAATCGAGGACTTGCTTATTAAACTGAAAGAAAACTATACCATCATCATGGTAACTCACAACATGTCGCAGGCTGCA
>JAUYEQ010000146.1 GCA_030691295.1 Bacteroidota bacterium | reverse complement strand
CATACAAACAATACTTAAAAAAAATGTTCTCATAGCAGGTTATTTTAGATTTATTAGATTTGTTCTTCAACATTAAACATTGCCAGCGCCCCCGTCGGACAAGCTTTTGCAACAATTTCAGCGGTTTTCTCCAATCCTTTTTGGATGCTTTCGTTGAACGGAACGCCCACTTTTACATTGAATCCGCGACCAATAAAAGTTAAGCCAAATTCTTCCTGGTGCTGGCGTGTTAGGCGAACGCAAATACCACATTTAATGCACTTGGAAGGTTCGTAAACAATTCCTTCGCGATGAATAAATTTCTCCACATTCCAGCGTTCTTCGCTCTGAAAGCGTTTCTGCACAGCATGATACCTGTCAGACAATTCGCGCAACACACACGACTCCGGATTGCGGCAATCGCAGTGCATACAGCGTTTGGCTTCGCGAATGGCATCTTCGCGTGTGAAACCTGCCTTTCCGGCTTTTTGACGCGGTGCATTCTCCGAGTCTTTTTTATACTGAATGAACTCAGCTTCAGCCAGTCGTCCGAATTTGGAATTGAACCGCTCCGGATATCCTGAAACTTCAGCAGTTTTGAAATAATTATCGATAACAGTGGCAACCTCCTTCCCTTGTCCAACCGAACGCACGGCCAGTTTGGAAGCCCGAAGAGTGTTCCCAACAGCAAAAACTTTTGGAATTGAAGTCTGGTAACTAGATTTATCAGCAATGATTCCAGCCTTGGTAACTTTTAGTCCGAATGCAGAACTTCCTTCCGGAATAGTTCCGTTAGCCACAACAACAGCGTCAAACTCGCTCTGTAATTCAGAAAAACGATTATCATCGATAGTTTCATTCAGCCGGATTTGAACGCCGGTCGCCATTATTTGGGCTAATTCCTGCTCAATGACTTCGGCTGGCAATAATTCGGGATCAATCTGAAGTAGTTCGCCGCCAGCCTTGCTGTTCTTTTCAAAAATCACCGTTTGATGACCTTTAATCTGCAAATAATAAGCAGCAGCCAATCCGGCAGGACCTGCGCCAATAATAGCTACTTTTTTTCCTGAAAGTTCTGCCAGTTGCGGCTGATATGGCTTTTCTGTTTTTAAATCTTCGTCGCCCACATATCGTTTCAGCAGACAAATTGAAACGGCTTCGTCCACCTGTTTGCGTCGGCAACCAGCCTCACACGGAGCCGGACAAATACGCCCCAAAATGGAAGGCAAAGCAATGTCGCGCTTCACCACTTCCAACGCTTTTGCGAAGTCGCCTTTGGCAATCAGGCGGTTCATCAGCGGAATGTTCATGTGCGCCGGACAAACCAACTGACAGGGCGCTTCACAGTCGCCAACATGCTCGCTCAAAAGCAATTCCAGCGCAGCTTTCCGCGATTCTATGGTTTCTGCATCATTGGTGATGATCGTTTGTCCTTCGAAAGTAGGAGTAGAACAGGAGGCAAAAAATCGCCCGTTTTTAGCATCTTTTACCAGGCAAATCATGCAGGAGGTGAAATGTTCGGTTCCTTCCAGATAACACATGGTCGGAATATCTATTCCAAGGGATTGAGCAGCTTGCCAAACTGAAGTTCCAGGTTGAACTTCAATGATTTGGTTATCTATTTTGAGTTTTACCATTTTTGTTTTTTCTTTCAGATCTGGCGATTTTTTAAACTTGTCAAATCTATTAAATTATTGTGTCTTTCTGGTCAGCTCTTCTGCTATTGTACGTCCTTGTTTTACCCTGTCGGCCATTCCAATGCCATCGCGAATGTTTCCGGCTAAAATCAACCCCGGGTATTTTTGCTGAAGTTTTTCAATCATTTCATAACGTTTTCCAGTGCTTTCGGTGTATTGCGGAATGGCTTTCGGATACCGCAATATGCGGGTCATGTCGGCACTTAATGAGCGGTTGCTCAGCATTCGCGGGAGGTCTTTGTTCAGAAGTGACTCAATCTCGTAGTTGTCCATTTCTGCAATATCGGGGCGTTTGGTTCCTCCCATAAATACCGATAAAAGCGCTCCTCCTTTTGGGGCACGGCCTTCAAAAAACGATGAAGTAAATAATACCCCAAGTATATTTTTGTTTTCTTTTCCCGGGACTAGTCCGCCAAAAGCTTTCAGCGACATGCCTTTCCATTTGTTGAATCCGAGCAAAACCTGCGTAACAGCCGCGTATTTAAGTTCATTGAATGGCGCGATTTCCTCTTCATTCAGGAAAGGCAACAAGCCAGCCAAAGCATATCCTCCGCAGGTGGTGACCAGATGCGGAGTTTCCAGCGAAATCAATTGTTCAGGAGTGGTAATTTGCAGCTGAAATCCGTTGGATGTTGGTTTCACCATGGTATTTTCAACCGAAAGTATTATATTCTCAGACCCAACTGATTCAGTCATGGCTTCAATCATGCGGCTCAGTCCACCTTTGGCCGAAAATACTTCTTTTGTAGCTTTCTTATCGCGTTCGTCTTTCGGAAGTTTGGCTTTTTTTATGGCACCTTTGATAAAACTCCCGTAATCCTGTTCTAACTGATAGAGCTTTGGCAATGCATACCGGGTAACCAATTTATTCGGATCGCCGGCGTAAATTCCGGAGATAAACGGATCTACTGCATAATCGAGGAAGCTTTTTCCCATCCGTCGTTTGACAAGTTCCGCCAGTTTTTCATTCGGATCGGTTCCTTTTGCACGGAAAGGTTCGCCCAGAATCCTGAATTTATCGTACCATGTAAAAAGTGGAGTAGTAATGGCCGACCAAAGTCCTGAAGGAAGTGCATTCCATTGGCTGTTTTTCCAGATCAGGCGGCGTTTGGCATTGGGATCAGCAACTTCGAGTGTGCATTTTCCGGCCAGTTCCTCAAATAATTCGGTCATTTCAGGATTTGAAACCACTCCAGTATTTGGACCTGTTTCGTACACAAAACCCTTCTCGCTGATCGTTTGAATCACCCCTCCGGTTTTTCCTGATTTATCGATGACAAGGAAATTAACACCTGCTTTTTTAAGGTACAGGGCTATTGTCAAACCGGTCAATCCGGCGCCAACAATAACAACTTCTATTTTTTGCGATTCAGCCATGGTTACACTGGTTTTGAAAAATTGGTTTGTCCTGCCTGTGTCAACGGATCGAGTGAAGCTGCTACATTTCTGATAAATAATTGGCCATCCGCAGTAATCTGTATTTTTTCTTCGGACAGGCTGATAATTCCATCGGTTTCAAATTGTTGAAGCAATTCAGTATTGTATGTCGTATTCTTTTTTATTTCTTCGGAAGTGAACCCGAGACGTTCACCGATTCCGTTCCAGACAATCTGCTCGTTGCACATCAGTTCGTTGATTACTTCACGCACAATTACTTGCTGATCAGTGAGCGCATAACCTTTGATGGTGGTAAGTTCTCCCTGATTTATTTTGGCAATGTATTCGTCGATTGATTTGGTATTCTGGGCATAAACTCCGCTCAGCTGGCTGATTCCGGTAACGCCGAAGGCATACACCTGACCGGTAGTCCGGCGAGTGCAATATCCCTGAAAGTTGCGGTGCAATTGTTTGTTTTTGCGGGCAATGGTGAGCTCATCATTTGCATTGGCGTAATGATCCATTCCAATTGCTTCGTAGCCGTTTTGCGTAAGAAGCGAATACGCTGCTTCGAACATTTTGATTTTTTCATCACTGGCCGGAAGTCCGACTTTCTCCAGTTTCTTCTGAATTTTGCTCACCCATGGAACGTGCGCATACGAAAATGTAACCAGCCGATCGGGTTTCAGTTCGATGGCTTTCTGAATGGTTTCGGCAAAATTTAGGGCAGTCTGTTTTGGTAAACCGTAAATAAAATCAAGGTTTACAGCTATTTCCGGCGAATCCTGTTTTAAAAATGCCATTAATTCATGAACCGGCATTCCGGGTTTGTCGCGGTTTACTGCATCCAGTACTTCAGTGTCAAAATCCTGTATTCCAAGACTGAAGCGGTTGAATCCGGCTTTTTTAAGTCCGGTCATCTGCTCAAAAGTGAGATAGGCCGGATTGACTTCGATGGCAATTTCAGGATCGGGAATAAACTGGAAACTTGAAAACAGTAGTTCGTTGATTTTCTGAAGATACTCAACAGGAATGGCGTTTGGCGTGCCTCCGCCGTAATGAATCTGTGAAACTTTACGGTTTTTATCGAGCCTTGATGTCACCATTTTTATTTCCTGAAGGAGGGCTTTATGGTATGCATCAACCACTTCCTTCTGGCGCAATGCATACGAATTGCATCCGCAGAAAAAGCACATTTTCAGGCAAAACGGAATGTGAATATAAATGGAAATGTTTTGTGGGTTCCATTCATTCGACTGATCGACAGCTTCCATATACTTTGCCGGACCAAATTCGTCAGTAAAGAAGTTGGCCGGTGGATAACTGGTGTATCGGGGAACCGGATGGTTGTATTTTTCGAGTAATTCGCGGTTAATCATGGCTTATCGTTTCCAATCTGTTCTTTTTACCCAATCTGCCAGAAACCGTGCGTTTTCGACCGAAATGCCCGGCATAAAACCGTGGCCAAGGTTGAAAATCCAGTTTTGATTGTTTTTACCAAATTCGATGTACGGCTGCAGTGCCTTTTCAATTTCAGGCTGGCTTGAATACAACATGCGCGGATCAATATTGCCTTGTAACCCGATTTTCGGGTGAACTATTTTTCTGGCAGTATTGAGCGGAGTTTGCCAGTCGATGCTTAGAAAGTCGCAATCATCGGGCGAAACGTCGGCAATTCCTGTTCCCAGCCCTTTGGGAAAGAAAATAAACGGAATTCCTTTTTCACGCACAGCATCGCCAATTCTCCGAACCGAAGGCATAAACAGTTCCTTGTATAAATCAGCTGGAATTAATCCTGTATGTGTATCAAACAACTGGAAAACATCGACTCCGTGTTTTATCTGACCTTCTGCATAAACAATTGAAAGTTCGGTCACCACATCAATCAGTTGACGGGTAGTTTCTTTATTTTGATAGATGAATTTAATTGCATCAGGGAAATCTCCTTTCCGGCCCAAACCTTGAAGCATAAACAGTAAAACCGTTAAAGGTGCGCCGCAAAAACCAATAAGAGGAGTTTCTTCTTTTTTTGTGCGGACGATTTGGTCGATTACCGAATAAATATAATTCAGTTTGGATGGATCAGCATTAAGACCGATCAGCGGATTTTCACGAAATGCCAGTGGCTGATCGAAAACCGGACCACTGTCGTTGAACTCCAGTCCCATGCCCAAAGCATGTGGGATAACCAAAATGTCGGAGAATAAAATCCCGGCATCAACCCCCAAGTCATCAATAGGAAGTAGCGTCACTTTGGACGCTACTTCCGGATTCTGCATCATTTGCCAGAACGTATAATTTTCCTTTATCTTCATGTACGAAGGCAACACTCTGCCCGCCTGCCGCATAAACCAAACAGGGGGCCGTTCGGTTTGCTCTCCCCGGAGTGTTTTTAGTAGAATAGAATTTGTAGTCAAGTTGTATAATTTTAAATTTTAGAATTATTATCTTCTTCTGCTGTTACCGCTTTCATTTCTATCACTACTTCTTGGTGATTCAGATCTTCTTTCACCTTGCGGAGTTTGTTTTACTTCTGTGTTTGAACTGCTCTGTCTTGTTATCGTAGCTGATTTTTCTCTGGGAGCAGAACTTCTTTGTGGAGCTTCAACCCGATTCTGCGACCTGTTTGGTGTTGGTTTTGAAACAGATTGGCTTCGGGAATCAGTATTCCGTTTATTTGGTTGAACCTGGCTTGCAGATCTGTTCTGTGTTGGTGCAGATTGACTCCGCGAAACAGAATTTTCCTGATTTCTAGAGGCCGACTTCATTTTAACTTGACCGTTGGAAGGATTTGATCTCTCACGCGTAGTATTTATATTACTGTTTTCCCTTGTTCTGCTTTGATTGATTCCTGACTGTACATTCGAACCACGACTTCTACTTTCGTTTACATTCCTTTGTCTTTCATTACTTCCGGAATTGATTCTGCTGTTACTTTGAGACTGACGGTTATTTGATCGCTGAACATCAGTGCTCCGTTGACGGCTCATC
>JAUYEQ010000145.1 GCA_030691295.1 Bacteroidota bacterium | reverse complement strand
AACCAAATCGGTAACCTGATCAGTAAACAGCCTTCCGAGATCGCTCTCCCTAAGTTTGAAGATTTTTGTTGCAGGCAATGTGAACTGACGAATTTTCAGTTCTTTACTGAGAAACAACGTTGCTATTTCTATGCTGTTGAGCAAGTTGCTCATATCGTTGTTTATCCTTGAAAAATCATCCACTTTACTCTGAAGTTCAGCGTTCACGGTTTGAAGTTCTTCATTCAGGCTTTGCATTTCTTCTTTTGAAGTGGTAAGCTCTTCGTTGGTCGATTGCAGTTCTTCATTGGTTGACTGCAATTCTTCGTTGGTTGATTTCAGTTCCTCCTGCGAGGTTTGCATTTCTTCCCTGGTACTTTGCAGTTCTTCATTCAGGCGTTGCAGGTCAAATTCCAATTCAGCATTCAGTGCAATTCCTGAAGTCAATGTTTCTTTTTGTTTTGAAATTTTCAGGTTTGCATTGGGCACATCTGCGAAAAACACTAAAATTTTGCCTTTCAATGGCAACGGTTTTTCTATTTGCTGAACGGTTACATCCGTTAGCACTGTTCCATCGTTGGTACCAACTTTCACATTGTTCAAAACCACTTTTTCATAATTCTGCATCGCCTTTCTGAAAGCTCCCGGAAGCTCATTACGCAGCCCTTCGCGTGCCATGGCAAATAAATTCATGTTGGCTTTTCCAGCTGCCGGCTCAAGATATTTCCCGGTACTTCCGGTGATATAAATTATGTCGCCTGTTTCGGTCACCAAAACGCTTGCAGGTAAAAATTGCTGCAACAACAATTTATCGGTGAGCGTTTGTACATTATCAGCAACTTTCTCCTTTTGTTGAATTTCAACTATCCCTGGTTTAGAGTGAGCAAAAGAGCTGGGGAAACCAAAAAGTTCTTCTGCTTTGGCCGGACCACTGCGCTGGTAAATTCGAAGTTTTGTATCGACGATTGTGAATAAATCTGCCTGCGAACCATTGGTTTCGGCACTTCCAAGAATTAACAGACCAGCAGGATTAAGACTGTAATGGAAAAGCGCCAGCAGTTTCTTCTGTAATTCAGCATCCATGTAGATCATCAGGTTGCGGCACGAAAGGATGTCGAGTTTTGTGAAAGGCGGGTCTTTTATAACATTCTGAGGAGCAAAAATTACCATTTCCCGTATCTCTGCATTTAGCCGGTATTGGTCGCCAGTCTTGATAAAAAAACGGTTTAACCGGGTTTGCGATACATCAGTAACAATATTTGCCGGATAAACTCCCTTCCGCGCTTTATCAATGGCGGTACTATCGAGATCGGTGGCAAATATTTGCAACGAAAAATTCATGGTCATGTTCAGCCTCTCCAATGCTTCCTTGAAAACAATTGCCAGCGAATAAGCTTCTTCACCTGTGGAACATGCTGGAATCCAGGCCCGAAAAACATGTCCATGTGGCAATTTGGAGAACAACGATGGTATTACTTTCTCCTTCAGGAATTCCCAAACGGCAGGGTCACGGAAAAAATTGGTAACTCCAATCAGCAACTCTCTAAAAAGTATTTCAACTTCTACCGGGTTTTCCTGCAGATAACGCACATACGATGCTATTTTCAATAATTGGTGGATACCCATCCGACGTTCGATACGGCGGTATAAGGTAGTTTTTTTGTAAAGCGAAAAGTCGTGTCCTGATTGGGCGCGAAGAAGAATAATAATTTTTTCGAGCGAACTGGTATCTTTCTCCAGACTTTGCGGGGTTTTTGAAGTAGCCAGATATGGATGCTTTATGATCGAAATTAATTTTTCCGGTAACTCGTTCGCAGGAGCCACAACATCAGCTATTACTGCTTCGATGGCTGCCCGGGGCATGCTGTCGAATTTGGCAGCGACCGGATCCTGAACCAGCACTATCCCGGCCTTTTCTTTGATCGCTCTCAGCCCTGAACTTCCATCAGAACCCATACCAGAAAGAACTATTCCTATACTCTGTTCCAGCCTGTCGTCGGCAAGAGAATGGAAAAAGAAATCGATTGGGAGTCTCAACCCACGTGTTTCAATTGGCTCGAAAAGATGCAGCGAGCCGTTTAAAATCGACATGCTCTTGTTCGTCGGAATTACATACACACAGTTTGGTTTAACTTTCAGTCGGTCGGTTACCGTATAAACCTGCATTTTTGTGAACCGTTGAAGCAGTTCGACCATAAAACCCTTGTGGGTTGGGTCGAGGTGTTGGATAACGACAAAAGCCATCCCGCAGGCGGCAGGCGTATTGGTGAAAAATTGCTCCAGCGCTTCAAGCCCTCCGGCTGATGCACCAATGCCCACAATAGGAAATTGAACTTTTCTTGTATGAATGGAAATCTGGTCTGATGAATCTGGTGACTCCTGATTATTATGTGGTGAGCTGTTTCCTTGTTTCATATTGCACGCTTATATTGGTTCTCTGCCGAAAAAATAAATTAGTGGCAGAAATGCTTCAACTCAATAATATCGTGCAATATACGGAAATTTCTATTTCCTTATCCTGAATGAAATTACATTGGGAATTTTACGGAAATGATCGTTGTCGTCATTGTCGCAGGTGTTGGAAACATAACTGCCGAATTTGGCAATGACCGTGTCGCCGGTGTTCACATACAGACTTGTCTCCGGGCCACCTTCCAAATAGACTGTCGTTCGGATATCCATTGGCATACCCAATAAAAAACTTATCATATCGCGGTGAGTATAAGGCGATCGGGTAAAAACAATGTACAAATTGCCTGAAACATCTGTGGCTGTTAGTATCATACTGCACGATTGATCGGGTCTTTTAGTAAAAGCCATTGCTTCTCCTGAGCAGCTAATCATTCTCATTCCCTGGCACAAAGAATGGTATTGGGTTTTTACCTTTTCCCAACTCTGACAGGTAATATCAATGATTTCGAAAGGCGGCTTTGCCGGATCTTTCGGATGCATGACCATCATCGCGTTGTAATAGGACGCTTTCACCGGATTGTTCAGATGGGTGCGGCTCTTCAGGTAACCTTTGTTTGATTGGGTTTTATTGTAGCTGTACATTCCTGCATTGATAATGATGTTCATGCCGAACTCCTTTGCCCAATCTGGAGCCGTTCGCGGATGTTTACCATGCTCGGATGCAGTCAGGAATTCGAACTCAAATTTGCGGGCATCTATTTTCAATACGGTCAGTTTCGAATCGTTGACCACCGATTTCAGCGGGGCATCCAGTTCAGCAAGCTGCAAGCCATCCATCAGGTTGGTCCACTTTATTTCATCAATCCATTTATTCTGGGCTTTTACGCCTATGGAAGTCATAAAAAACACAACGAACATCAAAATATAGAATCTTCCTGGCCAGCATTTAGAAAGAATTGATTTACACATCCGTAAAATCGAATTTTGCATTTTTAAAGGGGAAAAGTTCGTACAATTCTCCTGAATAATAGAATTCATAAGCTACTGCACCAAAAGAATACCTTTTGCCTTTGATATTTATGCCAGAACCGCCAACCACCGGATTTTCTTTTGGAACAGAAACTTCATAGCCAATGTTGTACAAAGTAGCCAGTATTTCGGGCCGGTCGTCAATCGGATATCCTGACTTTTCCCATTGCATCTTTATCTGCTTCACGTTGAGCGCAGCATACAGGTATGAATAATAATGGTTTTTATAGGATGTCAGCCGGTTAAAACGTTCCTGAGAAATGTTTTTTGTTTGAAAGTCTAACAGGTGTTTATATTTTTCGCCCAGATAAAAAACCGATGTGCTGTCGTACAGGTTTTTTTCGATCGTTTGTGCAGTTGGAACTTTGATACCGGTCACTCCCAGTGAAAAAGTGGTTTCAACCGAAAGGATTTTCAACGGCCCGATCCATTTTTTATAGGCTTCGCGGCTCGAATTAAACAGGCGGATTTGTTCGCCAACCAGCACCGACACAATCAGACGGGGCTCAACGCCTGTCGCGTGTGCGGCAGAATCGATAAGGTGCTTGTCCTTTGCAACAGCAAGTTTAAAGTCTTGCCACTCATTGATATTCATCCATTCGAAAACACTTCCCGTGCTTACCTGCATTTTCTTCGGATCGCCACTTTCTTCAAAACCACCCACTTCGGTATGGTATTCCACATTGTTTTGAAGATACAGATTTACTGCCTGAATCATTCGTTGAGCTTCCTTCAGGTTACGGCTTTTAAAATATGCATTCTGGATGTAAAATGCATTGGCCGGATAATACCTGCTCAATACCGAAAGGTTGTGCAATAAGCGCGCTTCATTAAAGTTGACCGTTACAGAACTGTCATCCGATGATTTTCCGTATTTGTCTTTTATTTCCTGAAAATAACGGTCATTTATATCAACTACCCCCGGATCATCGGTCAGATGAAATTTTACTGCAAAAAAACCCATTGTAAGAACCAAGCCAATCAACGCGAAAACACCTGCAAATCCGAAACTTAAGTACTTCAAAATTTTGCGAAAAACCCTGTTTTTCATTTCTAAATTCTTCCTCCTTTTTAGTTGCAGCAAATGTATTAAAAGGTGTTATTAAATGTTAAAAGCAGGATGTAATTTGCAGGAAATGCCAGAATAAATAATGAAAAAGTTACTTTTGTTACCCGTTCAAATTTTTGAGCTAGTTTATCAACCCAAATTTTGAAAATGACTATAAGAACTATAACACTAATTACCAGCCTGTTATTTGCTATAAGCACCCATTCACAGCCAGCTCTTCCTGATACCCTGCAAAACGATATAGAATTCTGTGAAACGGATTCTATTCACAACACAGAGGAAGAATTATCATCCGACTCACTTCAGTCAAACGATGAAACTTTTTATCACAACATTTGGAACAGTACCCAAATCAGGTATCCTTTAACCACCCTCCCACCAAAAGATGAATTGGTTACCATCAGATTAACCGAAGCTTACGACAAACCCTTTGTAATACCAGTAATCGGCCCTGTGATTTCGAAATTTGGCCACCGCGGACGAAGGATGCATACCGGAACTGATATCAGATTAAATGCAGGCGACACCGTTCGTTGCGCATTTGATGGAAAAGTCAGGTTGGCAAAACGCTTCAGCGGATATGGAAACCTTGTACTGGTGAGACACAGCAATGGCCTCGAAACCATTTATGCACATTTGCAATCAATTAGTGTAAACATAAACGACACCATCAAGGCCGGCGATGTAATTGGCCTGGGCGGACGAACCGGCAGGGCTACCTGCAACCACCTTCATTTTGAAACCCGTTTATTTGGCGAACCGTTTGACTCGAACAAATACATCGATTTTAAACTGTGTGCATTGCGCAGCAATCATATTTATTACAAAAACAAACAGTTCGAAATCGACCCTCAGAACTTCAACAAGAAAGAGCCAATTGAAACGAAAATGATCGTCGCTGCAAATCAAAGCATTCCAACAATCGCCGCCAACGTAAATACCAAAGTAAAATCCTCGAAACATGTTATCAGGAAAGGTGACACGCTATCGGTTATTGCCAGAAAATACAATACTTCGGTCAAACAACTTTGTGCGGCAAACAACATTACTGCCCAGAAAACACTGAAAATAGGATCGGTACTGAGGTTGAATTAGTTTGGGTTTTAATTTTTGTCAACCGAAAAACTGGCAGTCCCGAAACATATTTTGCCGTTTTTGGTAATGCCTTCCACAACCACAACATAATCGGCCAATTCGTCGGAAGTAAAAAAGTCGATATTTGTTTTCCCGTTCTCAAATTTCAGTTCAGGATTCCAGAATAATGTGGGCCGGTAATCTGGCTTGAGTGTTTCAATATTTTCAGGAGTAGAATTTGGTGAGTAGAATTTGGCAGGCATGTTAAAACCTCTTACTTTCAGAATTATTCTACCGTTCCGGTAATCGTCATATTGCCGAACCAACTTGTAATTATTATCTTTTTGATAAATGGCAACTATTGTCTTACTGTTTGAACTGGAATTAATGTCAATTGTTTCAATATCTCTCATCCTGATGGTTTTGACATCCCTTGTAATAGAAGACATTGCATCAATCATAAAATCAACATATTTAGGTCCCATCATGATATCGTCTCCATATTCTGTTATTGAAGCCAATTTATCTTTTAAATAATCAATTACATTCGCAAAACGATAATCGTCTTTGGTTAAAGTGAGCGTTCTATCTGCCCAGGGCATTGCACCGAAACTGCGACTAAAAGCAGTTGGTTTCTTTTTAATTATATCAACACCTTCCAATAAAATCGTGCCCTTTTCAGGACTGAATTCCAATTCCTTCATTTGCCGGAAGGAATTACCGCTGTTAAAACCAGGATTCAGCTCCATTGTAAAACATGAGTTGACTAACAAGGCAGGCGAAACCACCGAATCCTTTTTCGGCAAAGGATCAAGCATAATTTCAAGATTCGATGACCCTTCCTTCGTTTTTGCATTGATCATTACCTTTAATGTATCGTATAAAAAACTGTGTTTGAAAAGAAACCGTCCGTTTTGATCGGTTATGGCTTTCCCAATATTGTTATACTTAAATACATAATCCATTGATAATTCTGCATCTGGACGTGGTGCTTTCCACAGAAGTTTTTTTACGTAACCCGAAATATCAAGTCCGGCATCATTCCAATCATCGGTTGACGGTTGTGAAGTTTTCTCAATATCGTCCCAAAAATAAGATCTCCATCCATGAACCAACATCAACAGGTCAAGTTTCTCAGCTGAGGTACGAAAGTTGTCATCAACAAAATAAGTTGCCGGAGACTCGATGGCTCCTTTCAAATCGGAGTCGAGCAGCAAATAACTTTTAATGTTTTGGCTATTCCCACCCGCCCCGAAACAGTTTTTGTTGACTAACGCCACTGACAGGGTTGAAATAATAGAATCGTCGGAAGACATTAGTGCTTCGGCTTTAATATTTACTTCTTCGCGAGGCTCAAATTTAGCTTTGCTCAATTTCAGATTAATCAAGTCGGCATTGCCATCATCAACAAAAATTAACCGTTCTGCAAATTGGTTCAGAGTCGAATCAAGCAAGGTGATTTTTGAAATCCCCTTGGGAAACTGGCTTTTGCTCAGGTCGAGCAACTGTGTAAAATCGTTCATTTTAATCTTAGTGTTAAAAAGGACGATCCCTTTGTGCGAAGCCACAAAATAAAATGACTTCCCGTAATTTAACTTCATGTTTGAAGACAAGACAAACCTCAGCAAATACCCGTTTTCGATGTAATTTATAGCAATACCATTCGTCAGAGCAGGCTCCAATTTAATTCGTATTTCAGGCCATCCGTAAATGGTGGCATAGTAGGTCCTGTCGTCAACAGGCATCATTAGGAACTTTCCCATTCCAAGAAAACCGGAGCTGAAAGATGTAATCGTGTCTCCAAGATCATTCCAGATTTTACCAGTGACGGAAATTCCCATTCCCTTTTGGTCAATCGCTTTGAAAGCCACGGTATTGACGGCGTTTAACACCAGGTTTCCACCTTCGGGCAAAAAAGAGATATCAATTTTCACATTTTCGGGAGCCAGCTTATCCTCGGGTAACACCATATTTGAAGCTTTTTCGATCCATATTTTTTTGTGAAAGAGTGCTTCTTCGCCAAAATTTTGGAGATATTTGGTAAATGCCCTTATGGTATAAGAACCATTTTTGAGCGAATCGGTTTTAAATTCACCATTCGCCTGACCCTTGGTCGAAAACAGCATCAAATCGTTAACCACGCGACCATCTTCGGCAACCAACTGAACAAAAATATTCCTGAAATTCGCGTTGAGCTCATGAGTAACCCCATTTATTTGATAAGCTTTCAACCATATTATATCACCGGGTGCATATAATTCACGGTCAACATGCAGGTACAACTTTTCGAAAAGAAGTGGTTTTTTAGTATTGGTCAAACTGTCAATTTCCAGAGCAGGGAGCTGTACAAAGATAAATAGCAGAAAAAGTGAGGCGATGGTTAGTTTTTTCATTTGGGAGAAAATCATAGTTGCGAATTCTTATCTAAGCTATTTTCTATTGAC
>JAUYEQ010000141.1 GCA_030691295.1 Bacteroidota bacterium | reverse complement strand
AAAGAGGTGATCAACAACCTGAATCCTTCAGCGCTGAATAAATATGGGTTGATCGGTTTTCTGGAAATACTGTGCGATAAAATCAATCAGACCGGAAATATTCAAATTGAACTTGAAACCGAAAATTTCCAGATTAAACTTTCGAAGAGCATTGAAGTATTTGTTTACAGAATCAGTAATGAGTTAATAAACAATACATTGAAACACTCAGGGGCAACAAAAGCCAAAATTACTATCCGAAATTTGAAAAGCACAGTTTTTATACACTATATTGACAATGGTATTGGCTTCAACACTTCTTTTGATTATTCGGCAGGTGGCGAAAAAATGGGTCTGCAAAACCTTACAAGCAGGGTCGAGTCTATTGGGGGTAAATGTAAAATTGAAAGTGGCGCCAATCAGGGAGTTGATATTTCTATACAATTTTCTGTCAATTAATGGTTTAAATTCTATATAACTATGATGCCTGTCTCCGTTGTAATTGTCGATGATCATAAAATATTCAGGGATGGTTTTAAGCTTCTCCTGAAGCAATTCCCTTTTGTGCAACTAATTGGCGAAGCTTCAAACGGTCATGAATTTCTGGAACTAATTGAAAACCTGAAACCAGACATCGTATTTATGGATATTAACATGCCCCGGCTAAATGGTATTGAAGCCGCCCGGCTAGCATTGGAGATAAATCCGGAAATGAAAATTATTGCCCTAACAACCTTTCCCGACGAAGAATATGTTGAACAAATGCTGATGGCCGGTGTGGAAGGTTATATGCTTAAAAATTCGGAAATTGAAGAGTTTGAAAAAGCAATAAAAAAAATATACAAAGGCGGTAATTATTTTTCAGAGGAAATTCTGGCAATCTTATCGCGCAATATCTCACGGTCGCGGCAGTTGGCCGATTTAAGGGGTAACCTACCCGATTTTAGTGCCAGAGAAAAGGAAATACTCCATTTGTTATGTCATGGTTATAATAACAAACAAATCAGTGAGCTAATACATCTGAATACCAAAACCATTGAGAAATATAAAAGCATCCTGTTCAGGAAAACCAATTGTATGAACACGGTTAACCTGGTGATTTATGCATTTAAAAACCAATTGGTCGACCCAAATTAAGGTATTTCAATTATCAGGACTTTTGGTTTAGGTTAATTTGTCAACAAAATTGAATCAAATTTAGCCCGCACACTGGTAAATCAAATAAAAAGTAGTGTTATTTGATTTGGTAAAGTTTGAACTTTAACTGATGGTTATGGTTTATTGATTTTAAATTACAAATTGCTTTTCTATGATTTCGTTTCTTTTATCCGTCCGGCCATTTTTTCGTTATTTTTTGCTTGTTGTTTATTTGTTGTGTATCATGGCTTTATCGTTGTTGCCACCGCAAGATTTGCCCAAAATACAATTATTTGAAGGAGCCGATAAAGTGGTGCATTTTATGATGTACCTGATTTTTTCAGTTCTTGGTTGCTGGGCGCTTAAAGCTGAAGAAAACCGTTACGGAATATGGCTAATTGTTCCGCTTACGGTAGGGTGGGGTATTCTGATGGAATTTATCCAGCTGGAAATGCGTTCCGGACGTTCATTTTCATGGTACGATATTATAGCAAATGCAACAGGCGTAGCAGTTGGTATAATCATTTATGTTTTTGCTTCCCGAAAATTTTAGTTCCTGATTAACTCCCTAAAAGTAGCTTGATCCGTCCCAGCAATGGGTACAAAGTTTTTCTTTGGGCAATCCAATGGCTTCAACCAAATCTTCAAGTTTCTGAAATTTCAGCGTAGTCAGGTCCAGATTTTTCCGGA
The DNA here is from genome assembly GCA_030691295.1 of Bacteroidota bacterium. GTDB lineage: Bacteria > Bacteroidota > Bacteroidia > Bacteroidales > Prolixibacteraceae > Aquipluma. The sequence continues at coordinate 897 of JAUYEQ010000141.1, read as the reverse complement.
TCTGTTCAACCATTGCATGGTATTTCGGATTATTGCTGTCCGAGTATTCAGCCATGTCGGTATTTGACTTTCCTTCCAACTGTTCTACCGCTTTGTAGGTTGCCAGGTCGAGGTTCGAACGCGAACGGCTAAAATTCAGAAATTCACACGGATAGGTGAGGGGCGGACAGGCAATTCGCATGTGCACTTCCTTAATGCCAGCGCGGTGCAGGTCCTGAACATTGTCTTTCAGTTGTGTTCCCCGAACAATGGAATCATCAAGAAAAATCCCGCGTTTGTCTTTTATGATTGATTTATTGGGGATTAATTTCATCTTGGCAACCAGATCGCGCATGTTCTGATTCTGGGGCATAAAACTACGTGGCCAGGTTGGGGTGTATTTTGCATATGGACGTTTAAGCGGAATCTTTTTTTCGTTGCTGTAGCCAATGGCATGTCCAATTCCTGAATCGGGAATGCCTGCTACAAAATCAGCTTCGATCTCATCGTCTTTTGCAAGTGCAGCGCCGCATTTGTAGCGGCATTCGTCCACGTTTATTCCTTCGTAAAACGATGGCGGATAACCATAATACACCCAAAGAAATGAGCAAACCTGCATTTTTTCGTTTGGTTTGCGCAATTGTTCATAACCATCGGCCGTTAGTGAAACCACTTCGCCGGGGCCAAGAAATTTCTCAATTTCGAAGTTTAGATTCGGAAAAGCACAGGTTTCAAAACTAACCGCATACCCATTGGTGTTTTTGCCAATAATAACCGGTGTTCTTCCAAGGCGGTCGCGTGCCGCAATAATCTTATCTTCAGTTAGTATAAGTATTGAGCAGGAACCTTTTACCAGGTTGAACACATTTTCAATTCCTGAAACAAAATCTTCTCCTTCGGCAATAAGCATGGCAACCA